>CALLYN010000782.1 GCA_937858455.1 uncultured Kouleothrix sp. | reverse complement strand
CTTGGGCCGGCCAGAACGCCACCAGCCGCTCGAGCGAGCTGCGCAGCATCGCCGGCACATCCTGGTAGCCGCCGGCCGAGAGCAGCTGGCCGAGCGTTTGAAGCTGACGTTGTTCGAGCGTGGGTGGCATAGCGCCCTCGTGTGTGATGGGATTGAGCTGTAACTGTACCGCATGGGCGCGGCGATGTCAACGGAAATGCACACAATTTTCGCGCCGGCGAACCTTGACGCAGGGGCCACAACTGGTTATAATGCTCTTAACACATCCGATTGGTTTACCTCATGGCATATCGGCAAGGACGCACGGCTATGCGAATAGGAAAGCCAAGAGAATATCGAGAACGGTAAGGGCGGCACAGAAGTGTTCTGTTGCCGCCCTTCTGCTTATGTCGAGCGTTCTCGATCGGCGATGTGCCAGCAATCAGTTGTTTCGCAGCCGGGAATGTGCGAAACTGGTCGCACCGACGGCCCGGCTATTCTGACAACGAGGAGGCCGCTTATGCACTCGGATCTGATTGGGAAGATCGAAAAAGCGCGGCGCTATGCACAAGAACCCGAGCGGATCACGATCGGCGAGCTCAAAGCGACATTTCACGGCGGTAATAGCGATCATGTGATTACCCTTCATGGCGACCATTGGTCGTGCGATTGCAGCTTCTTCCGGATGTGGCACACCTGCGCCCACGTCATGGCCTTCCAGAAAATTTTCGATCCTATGCTCGCCCCTGCGGCGCGCGAGGCCACCAGCCCGATCACCTCGACCGAAGAGATGGTCGGCGCGCTCAGCTAGCTGGCCGGCCAACCTCAAACTTGCCTACCCTGCCCCCTTCGCCCGAAGGGGGCTTTTTTTTGCCTCGCACAGCGCGCGTTCTTCGACAGATACAGCTGCAGGCTCGTGATACCAAATCCAGCTGATCGCTTGGATTATGGGGGGTTCGGGGGCGGCTTCGCCGCACAAGAAAACACAAGTAATCAAACGGAGTTGCTATGAAACGTCTGTCAGGAGAGGAGGGAAGGTGGGGAAGAACCGACTTTGACGGCGCCCTAGATACACCTGCCGCGTATGCCTCGCGCCTCGGTTCTTGTGGTATGATGGGCACTTCAAGTCAGCATCACTATAGCGTCTCGTAGCTCTCGCCGCTGTGTTGAAAGGAACCGTCATGCTCGACCCGACCCCGTACCGCCGCTTGTTCCCAATCTCCGAGCGCCTGGCGTTTTTTAACCACGCCGGCGTCTCGCCAGTGAATACGCGCGCCGTCGCGGCGATGAACGAGTTCAACCAGCTTACCGCCCAGATGTCGATCACCGAGTACCGCCTGGAAACCACCGAGCGCACCAACGACCTGCGCGAGCGCATCGCCAGGCTGATCAACGCGCGCTCGAGCGACGAGATTGTGCTGATGCCGAACACCGCCACCGGGATCAACACCGCCGCGCTGAGCTTGCCGCTGCGCCCCGGCGACAACGTGCTGGTGCTCGACGGCGACTACCCGGCCAATATCTACCCGTGGATGAACCTGGCGCACCGCGGCGTATTGACCAAGTTCGTGCCCCAAAAAGACGGCGGGCTCGACCTCGATCTGCTGCTCTCGCGCGTCGACAGCCACACCCGCGTGATCGCCATGAGCACAGTGGTATTCGCCACCGGCTTCCGCAACGACATCGAGGCGGTGGGCAAGATCTGCAGCGAGCGCGGAATATTCTTCGTGGTCGATGGCATCCAGTCGCTCGGCGCGCTGCCGCTCGACGTGCAGGCCGCCAACATCGACTTTCTGGCGGCCGGTTCGCAGAAGTGGCTGCTCGGGCCGATCGGCGCCGGCTTTCTGTACGTGCGCGCCGAGCTGATGAACCAGCTGGTGGCCGGGCCGTACGTCGGCGCGTCGAGCGTGGTCGACCCCGCAAATTTTCTCGACTACAACTTCACGCCGCTGCCCGGCGCCGAGCGCTTCAACCTCGGCTCGCAGAACTTCGTCGGCATGTACGGGCTGCACGCCAGCCTGGCGCTGATCCAGGAGATCGGCATCGAGCACGTGGCCGAGCGCGTGCTGTCGCTGGCCGGCAGCCTGATCGCCGACCTGCGCGACCGCGGGTTTAAGCTGGCGGCCAGCACGGCCCCCGAGCACCGCTCGGGCATCGTGATCGCCGAGGTGGCCGACCCAGCCGGCGCCAGCGCCCGGCTCGAGCAAGCCGGGTTTGTGTGCATCCCGCGCGGCAAAGGCGTGCGGATCGCACCGCACTTCTACAACACCGAGGACGAAGTGCAGCGCGTCGGCGAGGCGCTTTCGGAGCTGTCGCACGAAGGGATCGCCAATGCCATACGCGCATAAAATCGAGCCCGGCAAGCGTGCCGAGCTGGCGAAGATCGACCCGGCCGACGACGGCGGGCTGAGCAAAAGCGCGGGCCAGGCACAGTTCGCCGAGCTGAACGCCCAGCTCGACGCCATGCAGGAAGAGCTGTACGCCGCCGGCACGCACAGCGTGCTGATGGTGCTACAGGGCATGGACACCAGCGGCAAAGACGGCACCATCCGCAACGTGCTGCTGAACCTCAACCCGCAGGGCGTGCGCGTCGAGTCGTTCAAGGTGCCGACGGAAGAAGAGCTGGCGCACGACTTCCTGTGGCGCGTGCACAAGGTCGTGCCGCGCAAGGGCGAGCTCGGCGTGTTCAACCGATCGCACTACGAGGACGTACTGGTGGTGCGCGTACACGAGCTGGTGCCCGAGGCGGTGTGGCGGCGGCGCTACGAGCAGATCAACCAGTTCGAGGCGCTGCTGGCCGCCAGCGGCACGATCATCGTCAAGCTGTTTCTGCACATCAGCAAGGCCGAGCAGGAGCAGCGGCTGCGCGCGCGCGAGCAGGAGCTCGAGAAGGCCTGGAAGCTCTCGGCCGGCGACTGGCGCGAGCGCGAGCGCTGGGCCGACTACATCGCCGCCTACGAAGACGCGATCAGCATGTGCAGCAGCGCGGCCGCGCCGTGGTACGTCGTGCCGGCCGACCGGAAGTGGTTCCGCAACCTGGCGGTGAGCCAGGTGCTGGCCGATGTGCTTGGCCGCTACCGCGGCGAGTGGCGCGACACGCTGGCGGCCATGAGCAAAGCCCGGCTGGAAGAGCTGCGCGCCTACCGCGCCGAGCAGGGCGCCAAAGCGCGGTAGTGCAACTTCCCGGCTGGCATATGCGTACCTTGAACGAAAGGTATCGCGCAGCCGAGCGCGGCTTGGCGCCGCCGCCCGCGCGGGCCTCGACACAAAGGAGGAGTGTATGTTCCAGCAAATGCTGAACGCCAGCCGCGCCATTCTGCTGCGGCCATCGGTTGCGGTGTTCGAAGAGCACGAGCGCAACGACCTCGGCTGGGCGACGATCTACATCGCGATCAGCACAGTGGTGGCCGCCATCCTCGGCGCGATCAGCTTCGTGCTGAACCGCCCGTACCTCGAGCAGCAGCTGCGCGACCTGCAAAATCGGCTGGGCGACCAGCCGCTGCCGCCGCTCGCCAGCACGTTCATGGGCGGCCAAAACATCACCGGCGCGATCATCTCGAGCCTGTTCTTTACGATCATTGCGTTCTTCCTATGGACGCTCATTGTGTACGCGCTCGGCCGGCTGTTTGGCGGCACCGGCGCGTTTGGCGAGCTGGCCTACGACATCGCGCTGTTCTGGGGGCCAATCGCGGTGATCCGCGGCCTGATCGGCCTGATCTCGATTGGCCCGGTCGCGCCGATCGGCGGGCTCGTCGGCCTGCTGGTGGGGCTGTATAATATCTACCTCAGCTGGCTCAGCGTGCGCTCGGGCATGAACCTGAGCGCGGGCAAGGCCGCCGCGGTGATCGCCATCCCGATTATCGTGCTGGCGCTGGGCTGCTGCCTGGTCTTCGGCGCGCTCATGCTGGTGATCGTAGGTGCCTCGCGGCAGTAGCGCGCGGCCAGAGAAAGAAAGCAGCTATGAAATCACTCCGCCGCGCGCTGGCCTACCTCGCGCCCTACTGGCTGATCACGTTGGGCGCGTTTGCCGCTCTGCTGCTGACGACGGCGGCGAACCTGGCAGGCCCGCAGGTGCTGCGGGTGCTGATCGACCGCGGCATCAGCGGCGGCGACCGGCAGGCGCTGCTGTGGGCCACGCTGGCGCTGATCGGCGTGGCGGCGGTGCGCGGCGTCTTCAGCTTCGCGCAGGGCTTCTGGTCGGAGAAAGCCTCGCAGTCGGCGGCCTACGAGATGCGCAACGCGCTGTTCGCCAAGCTCGAAAACCTCAGCTTCTCGTACCACGATCAGGCCCAGACCGGCCAGCTGATGACCCGGATCACCAGCGATGTCGAGCAGGTGCGCGCGTTTATCGGCGGCGGCCTGCTGCAGGTGTTCAGCGCCGTGGCGCTGCTGCTGGGCAGCCTGGCGGCGCTGTTCAGCACCAACTGGCGGCTGGCGCTGATCACCCTGCTGACGGTTCCGGCCATGGCCGCCGTGCTGATGCGCTTCATGGGCGTCTTGCGGCCGCTGTTCAGCCAGGTGCAGAAGAAGCTCGGCGCGCTCAACACCGTGCTGCAAGAGAACCTCGCCGGCATCCGCGTGGTGCAGGCGTTCGCCCGCGAGCCCTACGAGGCCGAGCGCTACGCCCAGCTTAACCAGGAGCTGCTTGAGGTCAACCTCGCCACCATTCGCGGGCTGGCGTCGAGCTTCCCGCTGATCTTCTTCATCTCGAACCTTGGCACGCTGGCGGTGATCTGGTACGGCGGCCACCAGGTGATCGGCGGCACGCTCAGCCTGGGCGAGCTGGTGGCGTTCAACACCTACCTGTCGCTGCTGATCATGCCGATCATGATGCTGGGCATGATCACCGCGCAGATCTCGCGTGCCGGCGTCAGCGCCGACCGGATCTTCGAGGTGCTCGATACGCCCAACGAGGTCGCCGATCGGCCGGGCGCGCGGCCGCTGGCCGAGGTGCGCGGGCGCGTGGCGTTTGAAGGGGTGTCGTTCCGCTACGCCGGCGGCGAGCGCAATGTGCTGAGCGATGTCTCGTTTGTGGCCGAGCCGGGCCAGACGGTGGCGATCATGGGGCAGACCGGCAGCGGCAAGAGCACGATCATCAACCTTATCCCGCGCTTCTACGACGTAACATCCGGCAGCGTGACGATCGACGGGCACGACGTGCGCGACGTGACGATCGAGAGTCTGCGCGATCAGGTGGGCATTGTGCTGCAGGATACCACGCTGTTCAGCGGCACGATCCGCGACAACATCGCCTACGGCCGCCCCGACGCCAGCGACGCCGAGGTCGAGGCTGCGGCGCGCGCCGCACAGGCGCACGAGTTTATCGGCGAGTTCGCCGACGGCTACGCTACCGTCGTCGGCGAGCGCGGCGTTGGGCTTTCGGGCGGCCAGCGCCAGCGCATTGCGATCGCCCGCGCGCTGCTGCGCGACCCGCGCATCCTGATCCTCGACGATAGCACCTCGGCGGTCGATGCCGAGACCGAGTTCCAGATCCAGCAGGCGCTGCAGCTCCTGATGCGTGGGCGCACCAGCTTCGTGATCGCCCAGCGCATCAGCACCGTGCGCGACGCCGACCTGATTGTGCTGCTCGACGGCGGCGAAGTGGCGGCGCAGGGCACCCACGACGATCTGCTGCAGACCAGCGCGCTCTACGGCGAAATCATCGACTCGCAGTTTGGCGGCGCGCACGAGGCCAGCCCGGCGCTGGAGCTGGCGTAGCCTCTCTGCCGTCATCTATAACGCCTACGACTATAACGCCTACATGATCTTGTCGGCAATCAAGGAGAAGCACGTTGATCTTTAAACTGGCCATGAGCATCCACATCGCGCTGTACCGGCTCACCGGCGGGCGGCTTGGCGGCAAGCAGATCGTTCTGCTGACGACGATCGGCAAAAAAACCGG
Organism: uncultured Kouleothrix sp.; assembly: GCA_937858455.1. Classification (GTDB taxonomy): domain Bacteria; phylum Chloroflexota; class Chloroflexia; order Chloroflexales; family Roseiflexaceae; genus Kouleothrix. The sequence goes on along the minus strand of CALLYN010000782.1, from coordinate 1,554 downwards.
CCAGCGGCGCACCAAGCCGCTGTTTCACATCAAAGACGGCGCGAGCTATATTGTGATTGCATCGGCCGGCGGCAGCGATACAAACCCGGCCTGGTACGGCAACCTGGTGGCCAACCCCAGCGTCACAGTCGAGGATCATGGGCGCACGCTCGCCGGCCAGGCCAGCACGGTGCCGCCCGACGAGCGCGCCCGGCTGTGGCAGCAGGTCGTGGCCGCCAGCCCCGGCTTCGCTGGCTACGAAAGCAAAACCAGCCGGATCATCCCGCTGGTGCGGATCACGCCAAACTAGCCGCCCGGCCGCAATGAGAGAGCAAAGGCTACGCCCGCACGCGCGCCGCGTAAGCCCGCTAAGCGAGAACAAACCATGATGCACGGTGGTGGAATGCGAGCGCTCGCCGGCACCCCGCAGGAGCGCGCCGCCCAGGGCGGCGTGGTGCTGCGGCGGCTGCTTGCCTACCTGCGGCCGTTCTGGCGCCAGCTGCTGCTGGTGCTGCTGCTGGTGATCGTCGGCGCGGCGACGCAGGCGCTCGGCCCGTACCTGATCGGCCGGGCAATCGACCGCGCGATCGGCCAGCGCGACGGCGCCACGCTCGACCAGATCATGCTGCTGCTGCTGGCGGTGTACGTCGCCGGCGCCGTCGCGTCGCGCGCGCAGTTTCTGATCATCGGCGCGATCGGCCAGCGCACGCTGGCGCGCATGCGCACCGAGATCTTCACCGCCATCCAGCGCCTCTCGCTGCGCTTCTTCGACCGCCAGCCCGCCGGCGATCTGATGTCGCGCCTGGTGAACGATACCGACGTGCTGAACCAGCTGTTTAGCCAGGGCCTGGTGCAGGTGCTCGGCAGCCTGTTCGGCCTGGCCGGTATTCTGATCGCTATGCTCGCGCTCGACTGGCGGCTGGCGCTGGCGAGCTTTGTCGTCATCCCGATCATGCTGCTGCTCACGCGCGTGTTCGCACGGCTCTCGCGCCGGGCGTTCCGCCGCACCCGCGAGGCGATCGGCGATGTGTCGTCCGAGATCCAGGAGGAGATCGCCGGCGTCAAGATCGCCCAGGCTTTCAACCGCACCGGCGTGAACCAGCAGCGCTTCGCGCAGCGCAACGCCGCTAACCGCGATGCGAACGTCAGCGCCACCGCGGTTACCTCGGCCTTCACCCCGGCGATCGATGTGCTCTCGACCATCGCGACGGCGATCGTGGCCGGGTACGGCGGCTACCTCGCCCTCGGCGGCGCGGTCAGCGTCGGCGTGGTGATCGCGTTTCTCACGTATGTGCAGCAGTTCTTCCGGCCGATCCAGGCAATTTCGGCGTTCTACACCACCGCCCAGGCGTCGCTCGCCGCCGCCGAGCGGATCTTCGCGCTGCTCGACACTCCGGCCGACCTGGTCGACGCGCCAAACGCGCCGGCCATGCCGCCGATCCGCGGGCACGTCGCGTATGATCACGTGTCGTTCTCGTATGGCGCCCGGCCAACCGATGGCCAGCGGGTCGCGGCAGATCGCGCCAATGGCTCAAGCAACGGCGCGGGCGAGGCTCCTTTGGCGCTTGGCTCTTC
>CALLYN010000781.1 GCA_937858455.1 uncultured Kouleothrix sp. | reverse complement strand
AGGATCGCCGGGCCGCCGGCGCGCAGCACCCGGCTGGCCACCCCGGCGGCCTTGCCCGCGCCAATCGCGGCCAGCAGGCGAAAGTCGGCGAGGTTAGGCATGCGTCCCCTTCAGCGAGCGCGCCGCCTGGAGCTGGGCCTCGCGCGTCAGCTGCTCGATCAGCGCGTCTTTGGCCTCCCACAGCTCGCGCACCCACGCCTGGAAGCGCTCGCGGAACTGCGCATCGGCGGCGTAGTCGCCATGCGCGAACTCGCTGGGGATGGCGATCTCGTTCACCTGGACGATCACCTGGCGGATGCGGCCCGACAGCAGATCCCAGAAGCCAGCGCGCTGCTGCGGGTACACGAGCGTTACGTCAAGCAGCGCGTGCAGCTGGTCGCCCATCGCCGCGATCACCAGCGCCACCCCACCGGCCTTGGGCGGCAGCAGGTGCTGGTATGGCGAGGCCTGCGCCGCGCGCTTGCGCTCGGTCACGCGCGTGCCCTCCAGAAAGTTCAAGATCGTCGAGGGCTGGTACAGGTAGCGCCGGCATGCCTGGCGCGTCGTCTCAAGGTCGCGGCCGCGCAGGTCGGGCCGGCGCGCGAGCTGCGCCGCCGAGTAGCGCTGCATGAATGGGAAGTCGAGCGCCCACCACGCAAGCCCCAAGATAGGCACGTACAGCAGCTCTTGCTTGATAAAGAATTTGATAAACGGGATACGCCGGTTGAACACACGCTGGAGTACCAGGATGTCGACCGACGAGCAGTGGTTGCTGGCCACAAGGTACCAGCGGTTCTGGCGTAGGCCCTCAAGCCCGCGCACATCCCAGCGGATCGCTTGCGTCCAGGCCAGGATGCGGCTGTTGCCGTCGATCCAGCGCTCGGCGATGCGCACCAGCGCGGCCGAGCAGCTGCGGCGCCAGGCGGGCAGCGGCAGCACCAGCTTCGCCAGCGTTACGCAGTACAGCGGCGTGGCCCAGAACAGCAGGTTGCCAAGCATCAGCAGTGCGGTGAGCGCGCCGAGCAGCGGCGCGGGTAGGAAGTGAAACACTGTTGCTCCTGTGCGCCGCGGTTTTTGACGATCACCGGCGGGCAGGCGGCGCGCCGCTATTGTAGCATATCCGCGCGCCGGGCCGAGGCATATTGTGTGCTGTAGGGGCAGCAAGCCGAGGCGCGCCGCCGCGCGCCTGAACACAAGGAGCCTGCCATGAGCGGTAAACAATCGACACATATCGACCGGCGCGACGACGTGAGCCCGCGCGAGGGCGAGCGCGAGTATGGCGATGTCGAGTTCGCCGACCCGACGAACAAGAAGTACCCGGTGGATACGCCCGAGCACGTGCGCGCCGCGTGGAGCTACATCCACCACAAGGATAACGCCGCCAAGTACGACGCCGACGAGGTCGAGGCGATCAAAGGCCGTATCCGCCGCGCCGCCAAGCGCCACGGCGTCGAGCTGAACGGCGAAGACGGCCGATGACCAAACCCTACGATCTGCTGGTGATCGGTGCGGGGCCGGCCGGCAGCGCCGCCGCCAACCTGGCCGCCGCGCAGGGCCGCAGCGTCGTGCTGGTCGAGCGCGATAAGATCGGCGGCACCTGCCTGAACTACGGCTGCGACCCAACCAAGGCGCTGCTGCGTCTGGCCAACCAGCTTCACGCCGCGCGCGCCGCCGCGCCCACCGGCCTGCGCTTCGGCACCGCCGCAGCCGACTGGCCGGCCGTGCAGAGCTACCTGCACCACGTGCGCAACCAGGTGCGCGGCGGCACCGATGCCGCTGTGCGCCGCCAGCTGGCCGAGCAGGGCATCGATGTGCGCAAAGGCGTGGCGCGCTTTGCCGGCCCGCGCGAGCTGCGCGTCGGCGACGAGCTGCTGCGCGCCGAGCGCGTGCTGATTGCCGTGGGCAGCCTGGCTACCCCGCCCGATCTGCCCGGCCTCCAGGCGCTCGGCTACATCACCAACCGCGAGGCGGTGAACTTGCGCGAGCTGCCCCGCCGCCTGGCGATCGTCGGCGGCGGGCCGATCGGCGTCGAGTTCGCCCAGCTGTTCAGCCGCTTTGGCGTACAGGTGACGATCGTCGAGCAGGCGCTGCGCCTGCTGATGAAAGACGAGTGCGCGCTGGCCGAGCGGCTGCGCAAGCTGCTCGAGGCCGAGGGCATCGGCGTGATTACCAACGCCACGCTGACGGCCGCCCGCCCGTACCGCCAGGCCAAGCAGCTGCTGTACACCCGCGACGGCGAGAATGGCGCGCTGCAGTGCGACGAGATCATGATCGCCACCGGCTTCCGGCCGGCGCTCGCCAGCCTGCGCCTGTATGAGGCCGGCGTGGCAACCAACGAGCACGGCGTTGTGGCCGACGCGACGCTGCGCACCAGCGTGCCGCATATCTGGGTCGCGGGCGACGCGGCCGGCGGCTACCAGTTTACCCACGTGGCCTACGAGCAGGGCCGCCTGGCGGCCGAGAATGCCTTTGCCGAGCATCCGCGCCAGTTCGACGAGCACGTGATCCCGTGGGTGACGTACACCAGCCCCGAGCTGGCGCACGTCGGCCGCACCGAAGACGAGCTGCGCGAGGCCGGGGTGCCCTACCGCGTCGGCGTGAAGCAGATGCGCGATGTCGAGCGCGCCCTGCTCATCGGCCAGCCCGAGGGCCAGGTGAAGCTGCTCGTCGGCGACGACGGCGCCATTCTCGGCGGGCATATCCTGGCCGCGCACGCCGGCGAGCTGATCGCCCCGCTGGCGCTGGCCATGCGCGCCGGCTTGCGCGCGGCCGACCTGGCGGGTACGATCTTGCCCTACCCAACCCTGGCCGAGGGCGTGCGCTGGGCCGCCGAGGACGCGCTGGGCTGATGGCGCGCCTCCATCCGCCGCCCGGCCCGCAGCGTACTTTCATAGGATACGAGTTATGCGCTGTCCTCACGTATGGGAGGCTTGGAGGGCTTGCGCCGCCGAACCCCCACCACGTAAACTCGTGCCATATAATAGCTTTGCTACCATACACGCCCCACCAGGGCGGTTCGAAGAGGCTTTGCCCCTCCGGATCCCTTATTTCCAATAAGTCTACTAGCACAAACGATTGGATACATGCATGCCAGCCAGCGACAACGGTCTCGGTTCAAGCGCTCCGATCATCCGGCTCAGCCGCGTGTGTAAAAGCTTCGAGGAAGGCGGGCGCGAGCGCGTGGTGCTGCACGAGGTCAGCGCCGAGTTCGCGCCCGGCGAGTTTATCGTGCTTGTCGGCAAGAGCGGCTCGGGCAAGAGCACGCTGCTGAACCTCGTCAGCGGCATCGACACGCCTAGCTCCGGCGAGGTCTGGGTCGCGGGCCAGGATCTTACCCACCTCTCCGAGCACGCGCGCACGCTGTTCCGCCGCAAGCACATTGGCTTTATCTTCCAGTTCTTCAACCTGGTGCCTACGCTGACGGTTTTCGAAAACCTGCTGCTGCCGCTCGAGCTGAACGGCCGCGCCGATGCCGCCGGCCGCGCTCACGCGCTGGCGCTGCTGGCCCAGGTCGGCCTGGCCGACCGGCGC
>CALLYN010000780.1 GCA_937858455.1 uncultured Kouleothrix sp. | reverse complement strand
GTCGATCGCGGCAAGCCCAAGCTGCGCGCCGGCCAGGGCATGCTTGCCGGGCTTGATGTAGTCATTCGGCACTTCTTCAGCGCATTCGGCAACAAGATCGAGACGCCCGCGGAAACCTCGGGCGTCTTCACTGTGCAGTACCCTGAAGAGCGACTCGAGCTGGCCGAGGCCTTTCGCAACTTCCCGATCCTGCTCTACGACGATGCGACAGGGCACGAGCTGTGCACCTCGTGCTTTCAGTGCGAGCGCATCTGCCCGCCACAAGTCATCCACATGACTCAGGCGGTCGACCCGACGACTGGGAAGCCGGTGCCGGCGGTGCGCGAGTTCATGATCGAATACGACGCGTGCATGAGCTGTGGCCTGTGCGCCGAGGTGTGCCCATTCGACGCGATCAAGATGGATCACGAGTTCGAGCTGTCGACGGCCGATCATAGCAAGATGACCGTGGCCAAAGCTGACCTGGATCGGCCGGTATCGTACTACGAGGCGATCGCGCCGACCATGTGGGCTGGAGTCAAAGATGGCGCGTACAAAAAGCTCCAGGGCAACATGAAGCGCCGTAGCGGCGCGATCGGCATCTCGCCGCGCGCTACTGTGACGGCCAAAAAGGCAGCTCCGGCTGCGGCGCGCCCGGCTGCAGCGGCACGGCCAGCTGCAGCAGCTGGCAAGCCGATCGCCGCGCCCGGCAAGAATATGCCGGAAGAGAAGCTGGCGCGCTTGCTGTCGATCCGTGCGGCAAACGCCGCCAAGGCTGGTGGCGCCGCCCCGGCCGAAGCCGATGAGGCAGTTGCCACGGCCGACGCAACCGAGGAGCTTGCGCCCGTGACGGCCGGTGCCGCCCGACCTGTGTCGGCGGGGGGAATACCGTTCAGTGCCGACAACCTGCTGGGCGGCGTGCCAGAGAATACCATCATGGCCGAAGATAAAATCGAGCGCCTGAAGGCGATTCGCTCGGGGAACCTGGCCAAGCGCGGGTAACTCGCGGCGCGCCGACGCGCCAAGCGCCTGCGGCTGTATGTGCGAACTAGAGGTTCTGCAATGATCGACATCTTACTATCTCTGCTTGGCGGTGTTTTGCCCAGCTGGCTGATCTATGTTATCAGCTTTCTTGTGAATACCACGATCATCCTCATCGTCACCCCAGTGACGTTTATGATGATGACGTGGTTTGAGCGCCGCATGGTGGCGCGCATGCAGGATCGTCTGGGGCCGAACCGCGTGGGGCCGGCAGGCCTGCTGCAAGCGGTGGCCGACGGCGTGAAGATGTTCACCAAAGAGAACATCACGCCGCGCGCGGCCGACAAATGGGTGCACCTGATCGCGCCCGTGGTGGCGACAGCGCCGGTGATGTTTCTGTTCGCTGTTATTCCGTGGGGCCGCGGCCTCGAACCGTCGAATGTGAATGTCAGCGTGCTATTTGTCGTGGCGATCTCGTCGATATCGGCGGTGGGCCTGATGATGGGCGGCTGGGGCTCGAACAACAAATTTGCGCTGCTGGGCGCGATGCGCGCGGTGGCCCAGATGGTGTCGTACGAGATCCCGGCGGTGATCGCGCTGCTTGGGATGGTGCTGTTCACCGGCACCATGAACCTCAACAACTACTCGGCACTTCAGGGCGGTATTCCGCTGCTGGGAAGCACGCTCCAAGAGCTTGGCGTGCCAGATCTGGGGCTCGGCTGGTTTGTGTTCACGCCGATTGGCTTGCTGGGCTTTGGCATCTTCTTCACCTGTGTGCTCTCCGAGGGCGAGCGCACGCCGTTCGACATCCCCGAAGCCGACTCCGAAATTGTCGCGGGCTATATGACCGAGTATAGCGGCATGAAGTTCGCGGTATTCTACATGGGCCAGTTCCTGTTCAACTACGCGCTTTCGATGGTCGCATCGATCGTATTTTTGGGCGGGTGGAATGGCCCGGGCGTGGGGCTGCTGGCCGACGCAGGGCTGCCGTTTCTGGCCGGGCTGCTCTCGGTTGTGTACCTGTTTGTGAAGACTTGGTTCCTGTTCTTCGTCATGATCTGGCTGCGCGGCGCGTTCCCGCGGCTGCGCATGGATCAGCTGATGAGCTTCGCCTGGAAGTTCCTGCTGCCGCTTGCGCTGATCAATATCCTGAGCGCGGCGCTGTGGCTCACATTGATGCTGTGGTGCACTGGCCCGAGCTGCGACCAGAGCCTGTGGGTCGTGCATATTGCTGGAGTCAACCCGCTTGACTGGATGGGCTCGGCCGCATGGGTGCGCCAGCTGGTAGGGCTGGTGGTCAGCGGCGTGATCAACGTAGGCGCGTTCTTCTGGCTGTTGAGTATCAACCGGCGCCCCGGCGGCGAGACGCCAGCCGAGTTGGCGCAGGATCAGGTGTTTGGCGTGGCGTCGCTGCCGTAGCAAGAGCGAGCGGCTGGTTCGGCTGGCCTGTGTTGTGCAAGGCGTTGCTCGGCGAGAGCGGCGCGCAGAAGGATATTCTATGAATATTCTGATCCTGGTCATATTTTTCGGTCTGTCGGCATTTACGCTGGCGGCCGGCGTGATGGTGGTGACCGTCAAGAATATTATCCACGCGGCGCTGTGGCTAATCGCCTCGTTTTTTAGCGTTGCCGCACTATACCTGCTGATGGAAGCCGAGTTCATCGCGATCGTGCAAGTGCTGGTGTATGTCGGCGCGATCTCGATCCTGGTGCTGTTCGCGATCATGCTGACGCGCCACGTGACCGGCGAAGGCGTTCGGCAGCTGTACCAGCGCTGGTGGGTTGCGCTGATTGTCGCCGCAGCGCTGTTCGGCGTACTGATCGTGCCAACCGTGTTCAACTTCCAGTGGTCGGTGCCGACGGCGCCCGACCAGAGCGCGGGGCTTTCGTCGGCGGTACAGATCGGCACGGCGTTTATGCGCGAGTACTTGCTGCCGTTCGAGATCGCCTCGGTGCTGCTGCTGGTAGCGCTGATCGGGGCGATTGTGATCGCGTTCGAGGAGCGCGCATCGCGGCGGCGCGTGCTGACGCTGGCCGAGGAAGTTGAACTGCGCCGCCAGCGCGGCGAGTCGCTCCGATTGGCGGCAACGCCGACCGCGCCTGAAGCGCAGAATACCGGCAGCGCGCCAAGCCAGCCGTAAGATCTTGGCTGGCATCTTCGATTGTAACTACTAGCCATACACTTTTAGCTGGGCGCGCTCAACTCTTAACGCGTAACGTCTTGAGTGGGGTTGTTCTATGAACATGGTTGAAGCTGTACCGCTGCCATGGGTTTTGGTGGTGGCTGCGGGCCTCTTCTGCATCGGCCTATTCGGATCGCTCTCGCGGCGCAACACCGTCGGCATTCTGCTGGGCGTCGAGCTGATGCTGAATGCGGTGAACCTTAACTTGATCGCGTTCTGGCGCTACCTGGAGCCGAACCTGGTGGCTGGTCAGGTGTTCGCGCTGTTTATTATCACTGTGGCGGCTGCCGAGGCGGCTGTGGGCTTGGCGATGATCATTGCGATCTACCGCTCGCGGCTGACGGTGAACGCCGACGAAGTTGACACCTTGAAGGGGTAAGAATTCAGCGGTCAGAATTCAGGAGTCAGAAGCGCATCGCGATGACTTCGTGCTCATTCTGAATTCTGGCTCCTGACTCCTGAATTCTCAGACGAGGCACACAGTATGGGCTTTTTCCTTCAGAATGCCTGGCTGATTCCGCTGCTGCCGCTGCTTGGATTTGCGATCATCACGCTGACGCCGGTGCGTATGAGCAAGATGCTCAGCGGCTGGATCGCGATTGGCCTGATGGTAGTAGCCACAGTGGTGGCGCTGGGCGTCGGCGCCGAAGTGTATCAGGGCGTGCACGTGAGCGCCGATGGCGCCGCCGAGGTTGTGGCGGCCGGCGAGCAGCACGCCGCCGAGGGCGAGGGCGCGTTTGCGTTCCCCGAGGCCAATATTGTACGCACGGTGCGCTGGGCGCCGGCCG
>CALLYN010000779.1 GCA_937858455.1 uncultured Kouleothrix sp. | reverse complement strand
TTGAGGGGAGCCTGTCACTCTTTGAAGGGAACGCCTCACTCCTTGAGCGGAACGCCTCACTCCTTGAGGGGAACGCCTCACTCCTTGAGGGGAGCCTGTCACTCTTTGAAGGGAACGCCTCACTCCTTGAGCGGAACGCGTCACTCTTTGAGGGGAACGCGTCACTCCTTGAGAGGAACGCCTCACTCCTTGAGGCGAGTGACGCGGTGGGGGTTCGGGGGGCGGCAAAGCCGCCCCTCGAAAGCTTCCTTTTTGCCCGGTCGTGGCCACGGCCGTGGCCGCAAAGGGGCAAAAAATGATTTTGGAGGGCGCAAGCCCTCCAAGCCTCCCAGGCGCGAGGAAACCGCGGCTGGAACCTCGCCCTTTAGGGCACCGGGTCGTAGCCGCCTTGCGCCCAAGGATGGCAGCGCAGGATGCGCTTGGTACCAAGCCAGCCACCCTTGAGAATGCCATACTTCTCGATCGCCTGGTACATATACGTCGAGCAGCCCGGCTCGTAGATGCAGCTTGGCGGCAGCAGCGGCCGCAGAAAGCGCTGGTAGAAGCGGATGAGCAGCAGAAATGGCCAGTTGATCGCGCGTTTCATTGGCGTATTGTCTCCCACACCAGATGCGGCAGCTCGGGAATGATCAGCTTTTCGAGCGCCAGGCGCACCGCGCCGGTCGAGCCGGGCAAGCAGAAGACCAGCGTGCCGCCGAACAGGCCGGCGGTGGCGCGCGAGAGCATCGCGGCCGGGCCGATGTCGGCGTACGAGAGCATGCGAAAGAGCTCGCCAAAGCCCGGCAGGCGCTTCTCGAGCAGCGCGTCGATCGCCTCAAACGTGCTGTCGCGGCGGGCAATGCCGGTGCCGCCGTTGCTGATAATCACCTGGCAGCCACGCGCGGCCATGTCGCGCACCAGGCCGACGATCTGGGCCGGCTCGTCTTTCACCACGGCGTAGGCCAGCAGCGCGTGGCCCTCGGCCTCGAGCGCGGCGCGAATAGCCGCGCCGCTGGTGTCGGTGTCGGGCGTGCGCGTATCGCTGATTGTGATCACCCCGCAGCCGATCGCGCGCGCTACCGCGGCGCGGGCTTGCTGTTCGTGCTCGGCGTAGCCCATGGTGTTGCTCCTGGCCGCGGCGCTCGCGGCGCGTGTGTTTGGCGCATGCTACCACGGCTTTGGCCGCAACGCCAGCACGCCCGCTGTAGTCCAGGGCTGGTGCAACGTCGGCCCTCACCCCCCTTACCCCCTCTCCCGCGCGTGGGAGAGGGGGGTAAGGGGGTGAGGTGCGGTCGCGGCGGAACCGCACCACAAAGCCAGATGTGTTTCCCCCTCCCCTGACAAAGGAGGAGGTAGGGGGAGGGGTCGAAAGACGTTGCACGAGCCCTGGCTGTAATCGAACCGGCGCACAAACGCTTCGATCCCTCAATAGCTGGCGCTTGACTGACGGTACGGCTCGTGCTATGATCTGTCGCGCTGCGGCACCCCAACCCGCTGGTAAGTGAAGATGGCGCGCGGTGTTGCGCCGTGCCACTGTTGTCAGCTTGATATGACAGCCGACCATGCGCCGACTGCCTTCGGCGTATTTTTTGTTGGGCGGATTTTAGCCTCCCGCAGCATCTACCGGCTGTGGGTTGTATCACACAGGTAGATATTATGATGGCTGAACTAAAGCGCCTGGTGGTTGGTATGCCGCTCGAGACGGCGGCGCAACATCACCAGCGGCTAAGCAAACGCATCGCACTGGCGGTGTTCTCCTCCGACGCGCTTTCGTCGGTGGCGTATGCCAGCGAGGCAATCCTGTTCGTGCTGGTGCTGGCCGGGCCGGCGGCGCTCCCACTGGTGATCCCGATCTCCGTCGCAATTGTGGTGCTGCTGCTGATCGTCGGGTTCTCGTACCGCCAGACGATCCACGCCTACCCGAATGGCGGCGGCGCGTATATCGTGGCCCACGAGAACCTGGGCGAAGTGCCCGGCCTGATCGCCGCCGCGTCGCTGCTGATCGACTACGTGCTGACCGTCGCGGTGTCGGTGTCGTCGGGCGTGTTCGCGATCACGTCGCTGGCGGCGACGTGGGGCTACCAGAGCCTGGGCGACTACCGCGTCGAGATTGCGCTCGGCTGCATCGCGCTGATTACGATCATCAATCTGCGCGGCGTGAAAGAAAGCGGCGCGATCTTCTCGGTGCCAACCTATATCTTTATCTTCAGCATGGTCGGCATGATCCTGTTTGGCCTGGTGCAGACGGCGCTGGGCGGCTGGGTGGCCGCTGCGCCCAAGCTCGAGCACACCGTTGCCGCCGCCGAGCCGCTGGGGCTGTTTCTGATCTTGCGCGCGTTCGCGGCCGGCTGCACCGCGCTCACCGGCGTTGAGGCGATCTCGAATGGCGTGCCGGCATTCCAGAAGCCCGAGTCGCACAACGCCGCGACTACGCTGCTGTGGATGATCGCGACGCTCGGCACCATGTTCCTCGGCATCAGCGTGCTGGCGCACTTCTACGGCGCAACGCCGCGCGAAGACGTGAGCGTGATCTCGCAGATGGCCAGCCAGATCGTCGGCACCGGCCCGCTGTTCTTCGTCATCCAGGTGGCTACCGCGCTGATCCTGGTGCTGGCCGCCAACACCAGCTACGCCGATTTCCCACGGCTGGCCTCGCTGCTCTCGCGCGACCGCTTTCTGCCGCGTCAGTTTGCCAGCCGCGGCGACCGGCTGGTGTTCTCGAATGGCATCCTGGCGCTGGGCGCGTTCGCCGCGCTGCTGGTGATCGCCTTCAACGCCCGCGAGCAGGCCATGCTGCCGCTGTACGCGATCGGCGTGTTCATCTCGTTCACGCTCTCGCAGTTCGGTATGGTGCTGCACTGGCTGCGCATTCGCGAGGCAGGCTGGCGCACCAGCGCGGTTGTCAACGCTGTGGGCGCGGTGCTCACCGCCGTCGTGCTGGTGGTGATTGTCGTCACCAAGTTCAGCCAGGGCGCCTGGGCGGTGCTGCTGCTGACGCCAGTGCTGGTGCTGCTGTTCCGCTCCATCCACACCCACTACAAAGATGTAGCCCGCCAGCTTTCGCTCGAAAAGCTCGGCCGCGTCGACGCAGTGCGGCGGCATACCGCAGTGGTGCTGGTGTCGGGCGTGCATCGCGGCGTGATCCCGGCGCTTGAGTTCGCCAAGTCGCTCGCACCCGATAACACCACCGCGCTCTTCGTCGACCTCGACGCCGAGCAGACGCACAAGCTGAAGACAAAGTGGGAGCAGTGGGGCAGCGGCGTGCCGCTGAAGATCCTCGAATCGCCCTACCGCTCGCTGGTAGGGCCGATCATGCGCTACATCGACGAGGCCGACGCCGAGTACGACGACGATGTGCTATCGGTGATTCTGCCCGAGTTCATTCCCTCGAAGTGGTGGCAGCACCTGCTGCACAACCAGACGGCGCTGGCGATCAAGGCCGCGCTGCTATTCCGTAAGAATGTCGTGGTGATCAGTGTACCTTACCACCTCGAGCGCTAGCGGCATTGCCGGCGCCGAGGTTTAATGGTATGATTCCCCGCCGTATATCAAGGCTATCACCAGAGAAGAGGCTATGCTTGCGGAACTAAAGCGCCTGTTTGTCGGCCAGCCACTCGCGAACGAGCAGCTGGCCCACGAGCGGCTCACCAAGCGCATCGCGCTGGCGGTATTCTCCTCCGACGCACTTTCGTCGGTCGCGTATGCCACCGAGGCCATCCTGATCGCCCTGCTGGCCGCCCAGAGCGCGGCGCTGGGCTACGCCACACCCATCGCGATCGGCATTGCGCTGCTGCTCATCACCGTGGCATTCTCGTACCGCCAGACGATCATCGCCTACCCGCAGGGCGGCGGCACCTACATTGTGTCGCGCGAGAACCTGGGGGTTACGCCATCGCTGGTGGCGGCCTCGGCGCTGCTGATCGACTATGTGCTGACTGTGGCGGTGAGCATGTCGGCGGCGGTGGCGGCGATCACCTCGGCCGTGCCCGCACTCGACCCATACCGCGTCGAGCTGGCGATCGGCCTGATCAGCCTGGTGACGCTGGCGAACCTGCGCGGCATCAAAGAGTCGGGGCAGATCTTCGCCATCCCGACCTACCTGTTTATTCTGAGCATGTTCGCGCTGATCGGCGCGGGCCTGATGCAGCTGATCGCCGGGGGCGGCAGCGTCGCGCCCGCGCCGGCGCCGCACATGCCCTACATCGCCGAGGAAACCCAGAGCATTACGTTCTTTCTGCTGCTGCGCGCGTTCGCGGCCGGCTGCACCGCGCTCACCGGCATCGAGGCGATTGCCGACGGCGTGCCGGCGTTTAAGAAGCCCGAGGCGCGCAATGCCTCGATCACGCTGGTGATCATGGCGGTGATCCTGTGCCTGATGTTCCTCGGCACTACCGTGCTGGCCAACGCCTACCATATTATGCCCGACGGCAGCCCCGAGCCCGAGACGGCCAACTCGCAGCTCGCGCGGGTGATCTTCGGCTCGGGATCGCCGTTCTACTATATTCTGCAGATCGCGACCATGCTGATCCTGGTGCTGGCCTCGAACACCGCCTTCGCCGACTTCCCGCGCCTCTCGTACTTTCTGGCGCAGGATCGCTTTCTGCCGCGCCAGTTCGCGCAGCGCGGCGACCGGCTGGTGTTTTCGAATGGCGTGGTGGCGCTCGGCATCTTCGCTGTGCTGCTGGTGGTGGGCTTTGGCGCGAAAGAGCAGTCGCTGCTGCATCTGTACGCGGTGGGCGTGTTTCTGTCGTTTACGCTCTCGCAGTTCGGCATGGTGCAGCGCTGGCGGCGCATACGCACACCCGGCTGGCAGCGCAGCGCGGCGATCAACCTGCTGGGCTCGCTGGTGACCGGCACAGTGCTGGTGGTGATCGCCTCGACGAAGTTCCTTGAGGGCGCCTGGGCGGTGCTGCTGCTGATCCCGATCATGGTCGTGGCGCTGCGCAGCATCAACTCGCACTACAAGGCGGTGGCTCGCCAGCTCTCGCTGGCCGACGCGCCCATGCCGAGCGAGGTTAAGCGCCACACCGCGCTGGTGCTGATCAGCGGCGTCCACCGTGGCGTGGTGCCGGCGCTGCAGTACGCGCTCTCGATCGCGCCCGATAACGTCACGGCGGTGTATGTCGATCTCGAGCCCGAGGCCACCGCCAAGCTGCGCGAAAAGTGGAAGCGCTGGGGCAGCGGCATCCCGCTGACGATTCTCAGCTCGCCGTACCGCTCGCTGGTGCGCCCGCTGATGGCGTATATCGACGAGATCGACGCGCAGTACGACGACGACGTGCTCACGATCGTCATGCCCGAGTTCATCCCCTCGAAGTGGTGGCAGCACCTGCTGCACAACCAGACGGCGCTGCTGATCAAGGCGACGCTGCTGTTCAGCAAGGGCAAGATCGTCACCAGCGTGCCCTACCGGCTCGAAGACTAGCCGGTACGTTATACCAACTCCGTTTGATTACTTGTGTTTTTTGTGCGGCGCCCGGCTTTGCCGGGCGCCGCACAAGAAAAAGAAGGTTCGGGGGCAGCGAAGCCGCCCCCGAACCCCCACAATACAGCAATACAGCAAGTGATCAGCGCTGGTATAGCTTGATACGCCGTAGCCTGCAAGCTACTCGTCCTACGTCGCGCGCGGCCGCATCGCCCAGCAGAACGCAACCGCGCCAATCAGGCTGCCGATCACGCTGCCGACCGTTAGCTCGCCAGCCAGCACCTGCGGCACTCCATCGCCGATCGCCCCGCCTATGAGCGCGCCAAACGCGCCCGCAAACAGCCCCGCACCCGAGCGCGCCACCAGCGGGCGCGCGCCGAGCCCAAACAGCAGCGCGACGCCCAAGCCGATCAAAATCCACACAACATAGCTCACAGTAAGCCTCGCTGTCTATTCATATGCTTAGTGCAGGCTATCACACATCCGAACCGGGTTTCACGAAAGACGAAAGACGCCGCTGATTCGTCTTTCGTCCTGAAAACTTGGATCGAACCTGCGGTAGCCTGCTGTTAGCTGCCGTAGGCGAAAAGCGTACCTTTGGAAAATGGTGAAGCATACCGGCGCTAGCCCACGGCCCAGCCGCGCGCAATCGCCACGCATACCTCAACCGACTTGGCCATATCCTGCAGGCTTACCCACTCGAGCGGGCCGTGGATGTTCTGCATGCCCGTAAAGATGTTCGGCGTCAGCAGGCCGCGCTCGGTGAGCTTCGAGCCGTCGGTGCCGCCGCGGATGG
>CALLYN010000778.1 GCA_937858455.1 uncultured Kouleothrix sp. | reverse complement strand
CATCGAGACTCATGCGGACGAAGTGGCGCCAGACCGCCCACAGCGCGACGGCGATCAGGAGCGTCTGGTGCACGATCAGCACCGCCACCGCCGGCACCACGTAGCTGCCATAGCCCTCGCTGGGGTTGTACAGCGGCACCAGCTGCAGCTGGATCGGCGAGCGGCTCGCGCCGGCCTGCGCCGCCCCCTGGCCGCGCGCGCGCAGCTTGCGGATCTCCACCCCCGCCGACACCGTGCCCACGCTCTCGGCCAGGCCGGCCAGCACCACCTTGTTGAGCAGGAAGTAGGCGCCGTCGCCCACCACCGGCACCACCACCGCGTCGCCGCGCAGCACGTGGCGCTTCAGCTCCGGCGGCAGCACCGCGTAGCCCTCGATCTCGCGCCGCTGCATCGCGGCCCGGGCCTCGCCCTCGTCGCCGGTCACGAAGCGCAGCGCCAGCTTGGGGCTGGCGTCGGCGTAGCGGGCGATCTGGCGCGTCAGGCCGCTGTGGTCGGCGTCCACCAGGGCCACCGGCACGCGCGTGGGCGCCTGGTTCAGGTAGGGCCAGGGGTAGAAGAACGAGTACAGCACCGGCGCGACCAGGGCCTGGTAGCGCACGGCCACGCGCTGCCAGCCGCTACGGGCCCGCGCATCCTGCTCCGTGAACGCGACGAGGCCGCTGCCGCGCGCCTGGTTCGCGAGTACGAGTCGGAACTTCGCCGCTACATTCGGTTCCGCCTCTCGCACCCCGGTGTGCGCCGCCTGCTGGACTCTCTCGACGTCTGCCAGTCCGTCCTGGCCGCGTTTTTCGTTCATCTTCAGGGCGGACAACTGGACCTCGTTCAACCGCGACAACTGTTCCGGCTTCTCGCGGTGATGGCCGAAAACAAAGTGAAGGACAAGGTCCGCCGGCACCGCGCCGCGCGGCCTCGAGGTGGCCAGCGAGAACGGCGCCGACGTGCTGTACCTCTCGGGCAATCTGGTTGGCTCGGGCGAGCCGGCCGTGCTGAAGCTGGCGCTGAGCGGCCAGGCACCCGCCGCCGTGGTGGCCAAAGGCGCCCCGCTGGTCGAGCCTGTCGGCATCGCAGTCGCCAAAAACGGCACGCTCTTCGTAGCCGATCGGCGCGCCTCCGGCGGCGAGAGCGGCGGCGTTTTCCGCATCAGTGGCGGCAAGGTCGAGCTGATCGCCCGTGACGTGCGCACCGGTACGCCCGTAGTGGGCGCGACCCTCACCCTCGACGACTCGGCGCTGCTGGTGTCGGCGCTCGCGCCCGACCGCGACAGCGCCCAGGTGCGCCTGATCGAGCTAGGCACGCTGAACCAGGCGATCGTCAACAAGGTGATCGAGGCCAACACCGGCTCGGGCGGCGTACACCGCGCGCATAACCGCAACTTCTTCGCCTGGGCCGACTCAACTCTGCCGGGGCCTGGGCGCCACCGCGGCGGCGTGTATGCGCTTACCCCGTAGCAGGTTTGGCCGGTCGCACCCAGCACTGCGGTGACGGCCGGCTCGGAAACCGGGGCGCCAAGCTCCGAACACCATAAAAAGTACGCCCCTACCAAGCGCGCCCGGCAGCACTCAAGTGCTGCCGGGCGCGCTGCTTTGCAGTTTGTGAAAAATAAAACTTGTAATACTGTCATCGCGCGGCCGTACCCGCCCGTTCGGCCCCAGCGTTCGCCTAGTGTGGAATCACAATCGTTGTGGATCGCGCCGGTTTTCTCGCGCTGGCACGCCATGGCCATACGATCGCACAAGCCCGCTCCATGTCATCATCATTCATTCACGCTGCACTGCTCGCGCAGATGCACGAACAAGGAGCAAAACAATGCGCCGATCTACCACTCCCAGGTTACTCGCGGGCGTCGCGCTCGGCCTCACGCTCGCACTCGCCGCCTGCGGCTCGCCGCAGGTCGCTACAATTGCACCAGAATCCGAACCCACTGCCACCGCCGCCCCGCCTAGCCCTAGCGCCACCGCCGCCCCGCCTAGCGCCACTGCCACTGCCGCCCCGCCTAGCCCCAGCGCCACCG
>CALLYN010000777.1 GCA_937858455.1 uncultured Kouleothrix sp. | reverse complement strand
GGGCGCTGCGCGCGCTGCGGGCCGGCCCGGTCGAGCAGCACGGCCTACTGGCCGCGCTACACCAGCTCGCGAGCGTAAGCGCGGCGCGCGCGAACCTGCGCCTTGAGCTTGCCCTGGCGCCAGAGACGCAGGCGCTACCCGAGCCGATCGAGCAGTGCGTCTACCGGACGGCGCAGGAGGCGCTGGCGAACGCCGCCCGCCACGCCGCTGCTACGACGCTGTGGGTACAGCTGCAAGCCGATAGCCAGCGGCTCGAGCTGCTTGTCCGCGACGATGGCCAGGGCTTCGACCCGCACGCGCCGCACCCGGATCGGTACGGGCTGCGCGGCCTGCGCGAGCGAGCCGCAAGCCTTGGCGGCGAACTTAGCATTGTCAGCTCGCCCGGCGGCACGATGCTTCGCCTGATCATACCCAACGTGTGGAGGAGCGATGCACGTGCTCATCTGCGATGACCAAGACATCACGCGCGACGGGCTGGCGCTGCTGCTCGGCATGGAGCAGGGGATCACCGTGGTCGGGCTAGCCCAGGACGGCTACGAGGCCGTCGAGATGGCGCTCCGGCTGCGGCCCGACCTGGTGCTGATGGATCTGAAAATGCCCGGCTGCAATGGCGTCGACGCGACCCGCCAGATCCGCAGCCGCCTGCCCGAGACGCAGGTACTCGTCCTCACGACATTCGACGACGACGCCTGGCTGTTCGATGCCATTCAGGCCGGCGCCGCGGGCTACCTGCTCAAAGACACGCCTCGCGCAGAGCTGATCCGCGCGGTGCGCGGCACCGTCGCCGGGCGAACATACGTCGACTCGGCGGTGGCCGGGCGGCTGTTCGAGCATGTCGCGGGCAAAGTGCCGCAGCCCGAGTCGGCAGTGCTCGGGCGCCTTTCCGAGCGCGAGCTTGCCATTCTGCAGCTGATCGCGCGCGGCTACAACAATGCGGCGATCGCTGGCGCGCTTTCGCTGTCGGCCGGGACGGTGCGCAACCACGTCAGCGCGCTGCTGGCCAAGCTCGATGTCGAGGATCGCACGCAGGCGGCGGTGCTGGCGATCCGCCACGGCTTGCGGTGAGCGCTGCAGGCGGGCAAGGTCGTTGGAGTGACGGGGGTATTTCAACAATGGAAACACTACGCGTGCTGATCGCCGACGACCACCCGCTGTTTCGCCATGGCATCGCCGCGCTACTGCAGGCCAACCCCGGCTTCGCGGTGCTGGGCGAGGCCGCCAATGGCGCCGAGGCGATTGCGCTGGCCGAGCAGCTGCAGCCCGACATCGTGCTGATGGACGTGCGCATGCCCGGCGTGGGCGGCATCGAGGCCACGCGCGCCATCCTGCACACCAGCCCGAGCATCCGCGTGCTGATCGTCACCATGGCCGACGACGACGCGGCGGTGTTCGCGGCCATGCGCGCCGGCGCGCGCGGCTTTGTGCTGAAAGACGCGCACAAGGACGACATCCTGCGCGCCATTCGCGCGATCGGCCGGGGCGAGGCGATCTTCAGCCCGACCATCGCCACCCGGCTGATCGAGTTCTTCGCTGCGCCGCGCCCGGCCGCGCCGCCACAGGCGTTCCCCGAGCTGACCGACCGCGAGCGCGAGATCCTCGGGCTGATCGCCCAAGGCCACAGCAACGCCGAGATCGCCGCGCGGCTGGTGCTCAGCGGCAGCACCGTGCGCAACTATGTCTCGAATATCTTCGCCAAGCTCCAGGTAGCCGATCGCGCCCACGCGATCGTGCGCGCGCGCGAGGCCGGCCTGGGCTGACGCCACCGCCGCTCCGGCCGATTTTACCCCGATTTTACTTTTCGGCGGCCCATTTCCACCTGCGCCATGCTATACTCGTGGCAGCCGGTACACGTTCTCGATTAAAACGAGGTCTTACGCGGTTGGCGTGCTCAGCCTTCGGCAGAGCAGAGCCATCGACAAAATACTGAGAGCCTGTTTGAAAAGGGGTGCGCGAGGGGCTAT
>CALLYN010000776.1 GCA_937858455.1 uncultured Kouleothrix sp. | reverse complement strand
CGAGCACCGCGGCCTCGAGCAGCGCCGCTACCTGCGCTGCGGGCTGTGCGCGAGCGCGTGGCCGGTCGACCGGCTGTGGTGCCCGCACTGCGGCACCCGCGAGCACGAGCACCTCGGCTACCTCCATGTCGAGGGCGACGAGCAGCGCCGCGCCAGCACCTGCGAGCAGTGCCTTAGCTACCTCAAGGTGCTGGCCACGCTCGGCCCGCTCGCACCGCTCGATCTGCTCGTCGCCGACATCGAGACGCTGCCGCTCGACCTGGTTGCGCTCGAGCGCGGCTATATCACCCTCTAGTGTAGAATCAGCTCTGGCTTTGTGGTGCGGTCGCGACGGCGACCGCACCACAAAGCCAGATGTGTTTTCCCCTCCCCTGACAGGGGAGGGGACGTTGCACGAGCTCTGGTAGAAGCAGCTCTACCATTTACAATTTGCGCTTTGCAAACTACAATGCCGCCTATGCCAGATCCAATCTCCGAGCTAGACTATATCGAGTTCGACGGCGAGCGCGCCACGCGCGTCGCCCGCCCGGTGATCGCCGAGACGCCCTGGGTGCTGTATGTCAACCGGCGCGAGCTGCTGACTTTTATGTGCTCGCCGGTGGGGCTGCACCAGCTCGCGCTCGGCTTCCTGGTGTCCGAGGGCGTCATCGCCGAGCTGGGCGACGTGTGGCAGCTTAAGGTATACCTCGACGAAGATCGCGTGTATATGTTCTTCCCCGAGGCCGGGCTCGACGGCGAGCTGGCGATGCCGACGTGCGCCGAGGCGACCGGCAGCATCGACGTGCGCCTGCGCGCCCCGCTCGCCGCGCGCCCCGAAAAGCGCATCCTTACCTCGGGCTGCGGCGGCGGCGTCACCTTCGACGACCTCTCGGGCGAAAGGCCGCCGCTGCGCGGCGACGTGCAGGTCAGCGCCTCGCAGATCGGCGAGCTGATGCACCAGCTGAACCAGGGCGCCACGCTGTACCGCGCCAGCCGCGGCGTGCATACCTCGGGCCTCGCCAGCGCCGAGCGCCTGCTGGTGCAGGCCGAAGATGTCGGCCGCCACAACACGCTCGACAAGATCCGCGGCGCGTGCCTGCTGCGCGGCCAGCCCACCCGCGACCACCTGCTGCTCAGCAGCGGGCGCATCTCCACCGAGATGATCACCAAGGCGCGCAAGATGGAGGTGCCGATCGTTATCTCGCGCACGTCGCCGACGATCGCTTCGATCCGGCTGGCGCAGCGCTGGAACATGACGCTGATCGGCTATGTGCGCGGCCGCCAGATGCGCGTCTACACCGGCGCCGAGCGCGTGCTGTTCCGCTAGCCCCGGCACACACAACGCGCGGGGCGGCGATGCCGCCCCGCGCGTTGTGTGTGCCTGCAGGTGCGCCTAGTCGCCGGCCGGCGCGCAGGCCAGCACTGCGTCGGCCAGCTGCTCGGCCGCCTCGGCGGGCTGCCACACCGTCACCGACGCGTCGATCGCGCCCTGGCCGAACGCGCGCGCCACCGAGATGCGGTGGTGCCCATCGCGCACGTAGTAGTCGTCGCCGATTTGGATCAGCTCGACCGCCGGAAGCGCATGGCCCAGCGCCCAGGCGGTGGCCACGCTCAGCCAGCGCGCCCGCGTATACTCCTGCAGCGGCGCGAACGCATTGTCAAAATCGCGCATGCGATCCTCGCTGCCCACAATCCTCGCCAGCGGCACCGGCCGCACTGCCGGGTCGCGCACCGGCTGGTGGCCGCCGTGCCGCGCCGGCAGCTGGCGCAGGCGATTCGAGCGCCGCAGAAGCCGCGACCAGATCGCGCGCGCCCGGCTGCGCACTAGCTGCCGGCGGTACAGCTCGATCACCTGGATGTGCGTCTGCAGGATGAGATCGCGCTCGACGCCGGGGAGCGGCAGCCCGGCCTGGGCACCACTGCGGTAGATCTCAAACATTGAAGCGCTCCTTCCACAACCCCTGCCGCCGGCCACATTCCGGCACCATCAGTCTAGCAGCACGCACACGCAGGGGCATGTGCCAAACGTTCGATCTGCGCTTCAATATTTCGACGGGGCTGGGTCAGCCTTGCGGCTGAGTAGAGTACTCAGCCTGATTGTGGCGTGGCGCCTCGTGATACGGTATCGTAGAAGCTATTTTTAACCGGAACCCAATACATGGAATGGTTCAGAAAGCGGTACAATAAACATGCATGCGAATGCATTGTAGGCGAGGCTGCTGTGTGAAGAACGTTAGGCAATTATGCACGCATGGGATGATCCGATCGACCTGAGCACCCGTGCCGGCAGGCGCGAGATCCTCAATAGAACGCTGCGCACAAATCTTCCGCCGGTGGCGCTCGGCCTGAGCGTGCTGTATGTGCTGCTGGCGCTGAGCCACAGCCTGCTGCTCCAGCCGCCCGCCCGCACGTTTATGGTGTCCACCGCGCTTGCCTCGGCGCTGCTGCTGGCGGGGCTATGGTGGCTGCTGCGCCGCGTCACGCCGCCGACCTGGCTGGCCCACCCGATCAGCGCGGGCATCGCCGGCGTGATCCTGTTCAATAGCCTGCTGCACATGGCGCTCATCCCCGAGCCCAAGCAGTCGACAAACATCGCCCTGCTAATGGTTGGCATCGGCAGCCTGTTCCTCTCGCTGCCCTGGTTTGCCGGAATCGCCGCGCTGACGCTTGTGGGCTGGGGCGCGATCGTCTGGCAGGCGCCGCCCTCGGCCGACTGGGTGCACTTCGGGTTTATGCTCGGCCAGGCTACGCTGCTGTCGCTGCTGATCCTGCTGGTACGGCTGCGCACTCACCTGCGCATGGAGCGCCTGCACCAGCGCGAGCAGGCGCGCGCCGGCGAGCTGGCCAGGGCGCTCGAGACGCTGCGCCAGCGCGAGGATACGCTGCGCCGCCAGGCCCTGACGTTCGCGCATATCTCCGATGGCGTGGTTGTGCTCGACCAGGCCGGCTGGGTGATCGACTGCAACCGGGCAGCCGAGCAGCTCTTCGGCCACTCGCGCGCCGAGCTGATCGGGCCGCCTGCGGTTACGCCGCGCGGCGTGGCCGTGCTGCCGTTCGCGCACGTGGTGGCGGCGCTGGCGCCCGGCGCTCAGTGGAGCGGCGAGCTGCCATTCATGCGCCAGGATGGTACGTGGGGGGTGTGCGAGGTTACGGTGCTGCCGATTGGCGACGACAGCGCCTGGATCGCGACGCTCGCAGTGTGCCGCGATATCACCGAGCGCAAGCGCACCGAGCAGGCGCTGTACCGGGCCAAAGACGCCGCCGAGGCCGCCAGCCGCGCCAAGAGCGCCTTTCTGGCAAACATGAGCCACGAGCTGCGCACGCCGCTCACGGCGATCATCGGCTACAGCGAGCTGCTCGAAACCGAGGTCGGCCAGAACTCCCGGCTGCACGACGACCTCGGCAAGATCCAGAACGCCGGCCAGCACCTGCTCCAGCTGATCAACGACGTGCTCGACCTGAGCAAGATCGAAGCCGGCAAGGTCGACCTGCAGATCGGCCCGTGCGACCTCGCTCAGCTTGTCGAGGATGTCGCCACCGCCATGCGGCCGGTGGTCGAGCGCCAGCATAACCGCTTGTGCCTGGCGGCCAGCGCGGCAAACGCTAAGATCTACACCGACGCCGTCAAGCTGCGCCAGGTGCTGATCAACCTGGTGAGCAACGCCGCCAAATTCACCGAGCACGGCGCCGTCACGATCGCCGTCGATGAGCACGCCGACGAGCAAAATCGCCGCTGGCGGCTGCGCGTGTCCGACACTGGCATCGGCATCGCGCCCGAGGATATGCACCTGCTGTTCCAGGATTTCCAGCAGATCAATGGCGGCATCGCCAGCGTGCGCGGCGGCACCGGCCTGGGCCTGGCGCTTAGCCGGCGCCTGTGCGAGCTGCTCGGCGCGGCGATCACCGTCGAAAGCCAGCCCGGCGTCGGCTCGACGTTCACCGTACACCTGCCCGACGCGATCGGGCCGGCGCGGCTGTAGTACACTCCGTTTGATTGCTTTGTTTTTGCGATGCTCTGCCCGGCTTCGCCGGGCAGAGCATCGCAAAAAGAATAAAGAATAGAGATACCGAAGCAAGTACCGCTCTGCCGAAGGCTCAGCGCGCCAACTGCGTACGTCTTCCATCTATCACTCGGGTATGCGAAAGATCGGCAGCTGCAACCCTCGCCAAATAGCAAACAGCCGCAGCGCAACCACCACAACGATGCCGACCCCAAACGCGTACGAGCGCTGCAGCCCCAACGCTTGCAAGAGTAGGTAGCAAACGATGCCCACGATTGCGGCAGTGGCGTAAATATCTCGCCGCAGGATGAGCGGCACCTGCGCCGTAATCACATCCCGCAGCATCCCTCCGGCTGCGCCGGTCATCGTACCCATCAGCACCACGATGATCGGCGGGCACAGCGCCGCCTCTGCTACCTGGGCGCCAGACAGCGCAAACAGCGCCAATCCCAGGGCATCGGCCACGAGAAGCGCATTGCCTGGCAGTGAAGCTACCCGCACATAGCCAACGGTCAGCAAAGCTGACGCCATGATCACCAGCAGGTAGTGTGCGTCGGTGATCCAGAAGATTGGATGCCGATTCAAGAGCAGATCGCGGAGCGTGCCTCCCCCGATCGCCGTAATGGCCGCAATAACAACGACCCCGAGCAGATCCAGCCCCCGGCTACGCGCAGCCAGCACACCGCTCGCCGCGAAGACGGCAACACCTACAAGATCGAGGTAGTAAAGAATCACACGATGCCTCAGTATGCCAAACAGATTGGTGCTTACACCAAATTCGCTTGATTACTGACACTTTGGTGGGGGTTTGGGGCGGCTTCGCCGCCCCCAAATTTCTTATTGTGTT
>CALLYN010000775.1 GCA_937858455.1 uncultured Kouleothrix sp. | reverse complement strand
CTTCATCACCGTCGGCCTGCTCGGCGTGCTCTGGCTGATCGTCTTCTATGTCGGCGGCCAGCACATTCCCTTCATGGCCGCGCTCGGCAACTGGAACATCCTGATCGGCATGGGCGCGATGGCGGCCTCCTTCGGGATCGCCACGCTCTGGAAGTAGCGCCGTCCCGCGCGTCGGCAACCTGCTGCTGTCCTGCAGACCAACTGTCGGCGACGCCTTAATGACATCGATGTAACTCATCCACAATGGGGATAACTCCTGTGGATAACTCCTCTACACCCGAGAAGCTGGATGCCAACCCGCCCGAACCGGCCGCGACGGTACGCCGCGCTGGACCGCGAGATCTTCGCCCTCGCGGTCCCCACCTTCGCCACCCTGGTGACCGAGCCGCTGCTGCTGCAGAAGGTGAACCCGCGCTATTGCGGCGCGCTGGCCGGGCCGAGCAGGCTGCGCGCCCCGCGCGCCAGGCTGCTCTTGCCGCTGCCCACCGGCGCGGCGATAATCAGGCCGCGCAGCTCGGGTTCGACTGCCAGCAGCAGCAGCGCCTGCTGAGCGGGCTCGAGGCCCACCAGCGCGGGAAAGGGAAGATGGGTGCCGGCAATCGGCATAGCAGGTGCCTTATTCGCGCGTAGCAATCGGAATCGTCTCGTTCACGGCCCGCTCGATCCGCGTGTCGTCGCCGCTCTGCTCGAGCGGGTCCTTGCGCAGCCGGTGGCGCAGCGACAGCAGGGCCACGCGCGCAATATCGGCGGGCTGGGCGGCGGGGCGGCCCTCGAGCGCGGCCAGCGCAACCCCGGCGCGGCAGAGCGTCAGCTCGCCACGGTGGCCATCGATCGACAGCGCCACGCACAGCCGGGCGGCCGCCAGCAGCGCGGCGTCGGTCAGCTCGACGCTCGGCAGGCGTTTTTGGGCCGCGCGGATCTTGCGCCCGAGCTTGGCCTGCTCCTTCTCCCAGCGCTCGGCAAACACGTGCGGGTCGAGGTCGAAGGCGCGGCGGCGGCGCACAATCTCGACGCGCTCGGCCACGTCGTCGATCGTGGTGATGCGCGCGTGCAGGCCAAAGCGGTCGAGCAGCTGCGGCCGCAGGTCGCCCTCCTCGGGGTTGCCGCTGCCCACCAGCACAAAGCGCGCCGGGTGGCGCACGCTCACGCCCTCGCGCTCGACCACATTTACGCCGCTCTGGGCCACGTCCAGCAGCAAGTCGACGAGGTGATCTTCGAGCAGGTTCACCTCGTCGATGTACAGAAAGCCGCGGTTGGCGCGCGCCAGCAGGCCGGGCGCGAACGACTGCACGCCATCGACCAGCGCGCGCTCGATGTCGAGCGCGCCGACCACGCGATCTTCGGTGGCGCCAAGCGGCAGATCGACCACCGGGACGGGCCGGGTCGAAGGGCGAAGGGCGAGGGGCGAATGCCCGTTGCCGGCTTTTGCCTTTGGTTTTTCGTCTCTCGCTGCCTGGCAGTGCGGGCACACCGGCGCGGGCCGCGCGGGGTCGCAGTTGTAGGGGCAGCCCGTCACCGCGCGCATTGGCGGCAGCAGCGCGGCGAGCGCGCGCACGGCGGTGCTCTTGGCAGTGCCGCGGTGGCCCATCACCATCACGCCGCCGATGGTCGGGTCGACCACACACAGCAGCAGCGCCAGCTTCAGCTCGGCCTGCCCGACGATCGCGGTGAACGGGTACACCGGCGTGGCTTTAAGCTCCGAGCGCTGCGAATCGACATGTTCCTTACCGTTGGCTATTGCTTGCATGGAATCCTCAACAGAAAAGCTGCATCGCCCCTACTGATCGTACAGCGGCTCAGGGCTGGTTGAAAGTGAAGAACTCAACACTCAGCACGCATAACTCATAACCCCGCTACGCGTCGCCCGCCAGCGCCACCAGCTCGGTGAGCGTCGGCTGGGTGCTGCGAAACGCGCGCACATTCACGCGGCGCAGCAGCAGCAGCGAGGCAGCCAGCATGATCGCCTCGATCAGGAACACGCTTATGTAGCCGCTCGACGCGCTGCCGCTGGCGGCGGTGACGATATCGCGCACCACGCCGCCCAGCAGCATGCCCACGCCGCGCGCCAGCGCGTCGGCCACGCCCCACGCGCCGATAAACAAGCCCACCTGCTCGGGCGTGGTCATGTCGAGCATCAGGCCCAGGTTGGTGCTGGTGGCGATGCCGGTGCCGAAGCCCAGCGCAAACACGCCGGGCACGAACAGCGCCTGCGCGTCGGCGATACCGCTGGCGGCGATCAGCAGCAGCCCGGCGGTGGCGATCAGCGCGCCCAGCAGCGCGCCGGCCTTTTTGCTCAGCCAGCGGCTCAGCAGCAGCCCCTGCAGCAGCAGCGCGATCAGCGTCGCGCCGCCCCACGTCGCCGTCAGCTGGGTGGTTTGCTGCACGGTCATGCCGAACTGCTGCGCGCCATACGGCTCGAGCAGAATGTCTTGGCCGAGGATGGCCGCGAGCAGCAGAATCAGGTACAGGAAAAAGCTGCGCGCCTGCGGGTTGCTCAGCACCACCCGCAGCGCGGCGCGCTGGCTCACGCGCGACTGCGCGTGCGACGGATCGCCGCCGGCGGAGGGCTCGAGCGCATCAGTCGCCGCTCGCTCGCGCCTGGGCATTTTTGGCTCGAGCCCGGCCAGGCCGAGCGCGCCGATACCCAAGGCGATCAGCGCGGCCCAGTTGAACACGCGCACCAGCAGCTCCGGGGTGTACTGCGCCAGCGCGCGGCCGGTGACGATCGCGGTGACGATAATGCTGACGATCATCATGAACCACATGATCGCGATCGTGCGCGAGCGGTAGCGCTCTTCCGAGAGATCGCTGGCCAGCGAGAGGTAGCCCACCACCGCCAGGTTATAGCCGATGCCCCACGCGCCGAACGCCAGCAGCCCCAGCAGCACGCCCGGAACGCTGCTGCGCGCCATCAGCAGCGCGACGTGCGGCGTCAGCGCGGCCCCGCCGATGCACAGCAGCAGCCCGAGCGCGATGTAGGGCGTGCGCCGGTACCCGCCGATCGGGTGAGTGTCGGAGTGCTGGCCGACCCACACCTGCAGCGGCGAGAGCAGGTACGGCAGCACCACCAGCACCGCCACCACCGTCGCCAGGATGCCGAGGTCGTGGATCATCACGCGGTTCAGCACGCCGTTGATCAGCACAAAGGTGATCGCCACAGCAACATGCAGCATGCCCAGGCGGACGGTTCGAATGATCGCCATGCGTGCCCTCCACAAGCTAGAGTCTATCGCCGCATCGTACATGCAGACTGGTTGCGCAAGCAGGTTCTCTCGGAGGCGCGGCTGCTCCCAAGCCCACGGCAATGCGCACCATTCAGGCAAGTTCCGCATTACACCAGCTAAATCGCACTGCCGACCGCCTGCGCCTGCACGCCCTCGAGGCGGTCCTCGAGGTCGCCGTAGATCTCGCGCAGCGCGGCGAGCGTGCTCTCGTCGGCGTCCCAGAAGCCGCGGTCGCTGGCCTCGAGCAGCCGGCGCGCAATCGCCGCAGTCGAGTGCGGGTTCAGGCCGGCCATACGCTCGCGCAGCGCCGTGTCGAGCAGGAAGGTATCGGCGACGCCCTGGTACACCCAGCCCTCCACCGCGCCGGTGGTGGCGCTCCAGCCGTAGGTATTGCCGACGCGCGCCTCGATCTCGTGCACGCCCTGGAAGCCGTGTGCGAGCATGCCCTCGAACCACTTCGGGTTCAGCAGCTTGGCGCGCGTCTCGAGGCGCACCATCTGCTCGAGCGAGCTAAGCCGCCCGGTGGTGCCGAGCGCGTCGGCCACCAGCACCGGCGGGCGGGCGCCGCGCAGCTTCTCGACGCTCTTGGTGATGCCGCCCAGGTTCTCGTAGTAGTGGTCGATGTCGCTGATGCCGACCTCGAAGCTATCGATATTCTGGAAGGTCGCGTCGACCGTCGCCAGCGTGCGCTCCATCACCTGGCGGGCCTCACGCCACTCGCCGCGCGGGCCGTAGGCGAAGCTCTTGCGCCCGACGAACGCGTCGGCCAGCTGGCTGTCGTCGTCCCAGGCGCTGCTTTCGACGAGGTGGTTGACATTGGCGCCGTAGCTGCCGGGCGCATTGGCGAACACGCGCGTGGCGGCCTCGGCCAGCGGCACGTGCAGCTCGGCGGCCTGGGCCAGCGCGTGCTTGCGCACAAAGTTGAACTCGGCAGGCTCGTCGGCGGCGGCGGCCAGGCGCGCGGCCTTGTCGATCAGCAGCATCTGGTGCGAAAGCAGGTCGCGGAAGATACCGCTGACCGTCACCAGCACGTCGATGCGCGGGCGCCGCAGCTCGGCCAGCGGCACAAGCTCGACATCGCTGACCTTGCCAAGCTCGTCGAGCACCACCCGCGCGCCGAGCAGCGCCAGCGCCTGGGCCACGCCCTCGCCGTCGCTCTTGAGGTTATCGGTGCCCCACAGCACCAGCGCGACCGTCTCGGGCAGGTGGCCCTGCTCGCGGGTCAGCCGCTCCAGCAGCTCGCGCATCAGGTGCTCGCCGGCATCCTGCGCGGCCGGTGTCGGCACGCGGAACGGGTCGAGCCCGTGGATGTTCCGGCCGGTCGGCACCACCGCCGGGTTGCGCACCACGTCGTTGGCCGGCGAGGCCGGAATATAGCCGCCGCGCAGCGCGCGCGCGAGACCGTTCAGCTCTTGCTCGTCGGCCATGTTGTGCAGCAGGTCGTACAGGTATGTCCACAGCGACCGCAGCTCGCCGGGGCGGATGCCGGCCTCGCGCTGCAGGTACGCCTCGGCTGCGGCGTAGATCGTCGCCCGCAGATCCGGCGCGCGCCCGGCGGCGGCATGCGCGGCGTACTCCTGAACCAGCAGGCGCATCGCCTCCTTCACGATCGCCTCGACGCGCTCCCAGCGCGCCTGGGCGGCGGCGTCGCGCCGCAGCGCATCGCGGGTGGCCTGGTAATCCCAGCCGAGGCGCGCGGCCACCAGCTGCGGCAGCGGCACCG
>CALLYN010000774.1 GCA_937858455.1 uncultured Kouleothrix sp. | reverse complement strand
GCCAGCAGCGCGCCGCCGGCGCCCAGCCCCACCACCACGATCGGCGTGCCGTAGCGCTGCTGCACGCGCGCCGCCCACGCCTCGGGGTCGCACGGCAGCAGCTCGTGGCTCATGAACAGCAGGTCGGCGGCGGCCATGAAATCGCGGTTGTAGGCGTCGTCCAGGTCGCCGATCGCGTGCACGTCGGTGGCCACCGCGATGCCGCGCGCCTTGGCGCGCGCCAGCATCGGGCGCGAGAAGTTGATGTTGCACAGCGCCGCCAGCGCGCAGCCGTCGAGGGCGCGCTCGAGCTGCTCGGGCGGGTAGCGCAGCTCCTGAATGTCTTTCAGGTCGGTGTTGATCTGCCGGCGCCCGGCGGGGTCGTACAAGATCGCCGACTGCGCGGTGGCCTCGGCCAGCGCCAGCACATCCGCGCCGGGCAGGCCGTCGGCGCGCAGCTGCGCGTCCACCAGCGCGCCGGGCATATCGCGGCCGACGATCGACGCGAGGCGCACGCTGTCGCCCAGCGTCGCCAGCGCCTTGGCCACGTTGTAGCCCACGCCCGCGACGGTGCTGCGCACGCCGAAGAACGGGTAGCGCACCGGCGAGTACTCGATCGGAAAGCGATCGACCTGCACGGTCGTCTCGATGTTGATCAGGCCGGAGACAAAGATTGTGGTCACGGTGCGTCCTGCGCTATTGCGAGATCGGATGGGGCTGTGTTTGGCGGGCAGCCGCGCAGCCACCTTGCGGGAAGCGAGGCCACACCAGCCAGCGCGTGGCGCGCGCATGACTCAGGGCACGGCGACACCTGCTTCTGTATTACGACCATACCGCTGCGTACGGGTTGGTTCAATTCGCGGGGTTTCGCGGCGATCATTCTCTGCCTCTACGTGCTCGGCGCCTACGCTGGCGAG
This sequence comes from uncultured Kouleothrix sp., assembly GCA_937858455.1. GTDB lineage: Bacteria > Chloroflexota > Chloroflexia > Chloroflexales > Roseiflexaceae > Kouleothrix. Next base: position 1,075 of record CALLYN010000774.1, on the reverse strand, counting down.
CGGCCGACGCGAATGCGGCAGAGCTGGCCGCCGCTGGCGATGCACTCGGTCTCTTCGACGGGGTAGCTCTCGCCGGTGGCCCAGCGCAGCGCCTCGCCATAGAAGCCGATCGGAAAGTAACAGATCGGGCGGGTGGCCTGGCTGCCGGCGCAGTACGGGCAGGCGCTGATCTCGACATAGAAGCCCTCGGCGTCGTCGTAGGTGCGGTGCGGCGTGCGCAGCAGATCCTCGGCGATCTTGGCCGAGCGCGAGAGCACCAGCTTGACCTTGGCGTCGGTTGGCAGCACCTTGAACGCCGCGCCGGCCAGCGCCGCCAGGCCCTTGTTCGTCTCGCGAAAGTGCTTGAGCGAGTTGCGCCCGGCACGCAGCAGGATCGGCTTCATGCCCTTGTCGCCGAAGATGCGGAAGGCCGTGGCAAACAGATGGCTCAGCTCGGCCACCGTGGCCGAGGGCGTATCGTCGGCCGGGGGCAGCTCGCCGCCGGCGTAGAAGCGCGCCAGGCCGGCCTGGGCGAACAGCAGGCGCAGGCTGCGCTCGCCAAGGTTGTCGATGATACTTTCGCACACCTGCCGGAGCACCTGCGACGGAATATGCTGCTGGTCGGTCATCGGGTTCCTCCTGCGCTATGCCGCGTGCCGCTGCGCAAGAGTATAGCATACTCTGTTTTGGCCTGGGCCGCCGCTCGTGCAGCGTCGGCCCTTCCCGCCTGCCCCGATACGGGTGCGGTCGGCGGTTTGCGGCAGCAGCGCGCCCTGGCTATAATGGTCGGGGGCCTGCCGTTGCCCATCTACCGGCGGGCACGAGGGATACAGGGGGAAAGGGGAGCATATGTCCGATCTTCTAGCTGCGCGCTCGCAGATGGCCATGTCGCTGGCGTTCCACATTATCTTCGCGGCGGTCGGCATCGGCATGCCGCTGCTGATGGTGGTGGCCGAGGGGCTGTGGCTGCGCACGCGCGACGAAACCTACCTGACGCTGGCGAAGCGCTGGGCCAAAGGCACCGCCATCCTCTTCGCGGTGGGCGCGGTGTCGGGCACGGTGCTGTCGTTCGAGCTGGGGCTGCTGTGGCCGGGCT
>CALLYN010000773.1 GCA_937858455.1 uncultured Kouleothrix sp. | reverse complement strand
TGCCAGTGCAGCTGTCGACGCCGTCGCTTACCGTGACATTGCCGCTCGGCGTGCCCGCGCCGGGCGCGCTCACCGCCACGGTGTACTGCACCGTCACGGCCTGGCCCTGGGTCGAGGGATCGGGAGTGTCCGAGGTGATCGAGGTGGTCGTGCTGGCCTTGCCCACCGTCACGGTGTTGCTGCAGGCGTTGTTGGCCTCGTTGCTTTCCGTCACCACGCTGCCGGGGTCGGCGGCGCAGCTGCCGCCGTTGCGCGGCACAGCGTAGCCGCCAGTCGCGCTGGCGGTCGCGCTGAACGACACGGTGAGCGAGCCAGACGACGCAATCGACAGCCCGGAGCTGGCGGTGCAGACGAGATCCTTGCTGCCGTTGATGCTACACGCGACGTTCGGGTTATTCGATGTCGGCGTCCCGTAGGTGATGTTGGCGCTATTGGGCAGGTTGGCGCTGAACACCGTCTGGCCGCTGCTGAAGTTCACCGCGCCAACGCCGCCGTTCGCAATCGTGGCCGTCCACGTCCAGCTCTGGCCGACCACCGCGCTGTCGCCCACATTGTTGGCGAGCGTGGCGGTCAGGTCGCCAACACACTCCACAGAAACGCCCGCCGTGAGCGTCTGGTTGTCGAACACGGCGTCGGCGCCGCCCGCGCCACAGGCCGCCGAAGTGTTGCCGGCGGTAAACGAGGCGGTAGCGGTGCCATTCGACTGCACCGTCGTCTGTATGCTCGAGAGCGAGCCGCGCGTGGCGTTGTTGAAGGTGATCGGCTCGCCGATGATCGCGCCAAGGTTCGAAGCTGCCACCGCCGACCCGGCCGAGTCGGTCAGGAAGCTGGCGGTGAGGGTGGTGGAATTGCCCTGCAGCAGCGTCGACGAGGCCGGCGTATGGCTCATCACCAGGCGCGGCGCAGCAGTGATGCTGCTCGTCAGGCCGCCGATTGTGTCGCAGCCGGTGCTGCCCGGCCCGGCGTTGCAGCCCCACCAGTTTTCAGTCGCGTCAAGCGTGCCGCCCGAGCCGTTTGCTTTGTAGATGCCCGAGCCCTGGCTGGCGCTATTGTTGAAAAAGCGGTTGAACTGCATCGTCGAAGACTGCGAGCCGGCATCATAGATCGCCCCGCCAAAGCCGGCAGTGGCCTGGTTGCTGGTGAAACTATTCTTCGAAATTGTAAAGGCGCTGAGCGCCTGCGTCGTCGCGATCGCCACGCGGATCGCGCCGCCGGCGCCGGTGTTCGAAGCCCCAGCCGAGTTGTTCGAGAAGCTGCTGTTGGTGATGCTCAGCCCGCCCTGCCCGGCCGCACCAGAGTTGTTAAGCAGGCTGTAGTTGATCGCGCCGCCCACGTTGGCGGCGGTGTTGTTGTCGAACTGGCAGTTGTTGATCGTCAGCACGCCGCCGCCGCTATAGCTGACGCCGGCGCCGACGTTGAAGACACCGGCGGGCAAGCTGTTGCCGCTGATGACGCAGTTGCTGAGCGTCAGCGAGTTGCCCGGGCCGCCGGCGAACACCCCCGCCCCGCCGAAGTTGTCGCTTGGCGAATTGCCGCCGGTGATCGTCACCCCAGAGATGCTGAGGGCCACATTCGGCGCGGCCACAGAGCTCACTGGGGGGTTGACATCAAACACGCGCCGGTTGGCGGTCGTCTGCCGGATGATCGTGCTGCTCGCGCCGGCGCCGACGATGCGGGTGTCGGTGTTGCTGGCATCGCCGATCTGCAGCTCGTCGACGGTCAGGTTGTAGGTGCCGGCCGGCAGGTTGATCGTAAACGGCACGCCGCCGCCCGAGCCGGTGCAGCCGCCGACGTTGGTGTTGCTGTTGGCCGAGGCCAGCGCCTCGCGCAACGAGCAGCCAGTGCCAGCGCCGTTCTCATCGGCAGTTGTGGTCACATTGATCGTGCTGGCGGCGCGCGCAGACGGCGGCACGGCCAGCAGCGCCGCGAGCGCCAGCAGCAGCGCGAACGCGGCGCGCCCGGCGCGCCAGGTGGGTAATTGAGACAGATGTTTCCCCATGGGTACTGCTCCTGTAGCGGTATGCGCCGGGTTGAGTGAGGCGGCGGGCGCGCTGCACCTCAGCGCAGAAAAGGGCGGGGCCACTTGCCCCACCCAGCATCATGGCTTTCTCTAACCTTGGTTGCTATGGGCGCTGTGGGAAAATTCCCTGCAGCGCGATAATAAAGTTCAGCGTCAGGTAGGGCTGCATATTGTTATGCGCCTGGCTCTGGCCCTGCGGCGTCAGCGCCCCGACATTCATGGCCGCCGGGCTGCTGGCGTTGGCGGTGTACATCGGCACGGCGGCGCGCGGCTCGCCGCCCACGGCCCATATCCCGTTCGTCGGGTCGGTGGCGCTAGCGCTATTGCCGCTGGCCTTGGCGATATGCGCGTGCGCGGGCATTTCGCTCTCGAGCAGCGTCACGCTCGTCACCCCGGCGGTCTCGCCCAGGTCGCGATAGCTCAGGCCCGGCCCCTGGCCCCAGTTCATCGGCGCAATGCCCTGGAAGTTCGGCAGCGCGAAGTTTGTCGTGCCATTGCCGCCGTAGGTGGTGCCCAGCAGCGAGAATAGCGCCGTGTTCTGCTGGATCGACATAAGCTGGCCATTGCAGAACGCCCAGCCCTGCGGCGCGTAGTTGAAGCCAACGACCCGGATCTCGCCTATGAATGGATCAGACATATATCTTGCCCCCTGTATGCTATGAGCTAGTAGGCCCGTATCGTGGGCGACCGCGCCCTCGTGTTAGTTACGCGGCGGATAGATCCCGACGAGCGCGATCATAAACGAGATCGTCAGGTACGGCTGCATATTCTCGTGCGGCTGGCCGCCGCCGGCGATGGCGATCGCGCCATCCCACATCCTGGAGTTTGCGGTGCTGGCGAACGGCGACTGCGTCGATTTGGCCGCCCAGAAGGCATCCTGCGGGATGGGCTGGTCGGCAGGGTTGTTGCTGCCAGAGATAGTGTGCGTGTGCATAGGCATCTCGTTCACGGCGAGCGTATGGGTTTCCTCGCCGCTCTTCGAGCCCTGCACATACTGCGGTGTGAAGTGGATCGGCACGCGGCTACGCAGGTCCGGCAGCGCGAAGGTGGTCACGCCGTCGCCGCCGTACATCGTGCCAAGGAGCGAGAACAGCGCCTGGTTCTGGTTGATCTGCATGATCTGGCCATTGCACAGCGCCCAGCCTTTGGCGGCGAAGCCCCACGAAGTCATGCGGATCTCGCCGATAAATGGATCTCCCATTTGCACCCTCACACTAATTTTGCGACGGATAAATGCCCTGCCACGCGATGATGAAGCTCACGGCCAGGTACGGCTGCATGTTCTCGTGTGGCATGCTCCCGCCGCTCGCGCCGATCGCCGCAGTGTTCATGTTGGTGTTGGCCTGGTCGCCGGGCACAAACTGCGGCACGGTGGCCGAGCCCGACCAGTAGTTGTTGGCCGGCTCGTCGCTGTTGCCGGCGCCGGAATTGGCTAAGGCAGAATGGTTGTGTACCGGAAGCTGGCCCTGGAGCAGCGTCACCTGCTCTGCGCCGCCAGGCTGGCCTATCACTCGGAGCGAGAGGCCATTGCCCTGGCCTTGGTGGATGGGCAGGCGCCCGCGCAGGTCGGGCAGCTGGAAGGTCGTTTGGCCATCGCCGCCGTAGGTCGTGCCGATCAGGCTGAACAGGGTCTCGTACTGCGAGATCTGCAGCGTCGAGCCATCGCAGAAAAACCATCCATAGGGCGCGAAATTGCCGCCAAACAAGCGGATCTCGCCAATATAGGGGTCGCTCATGTTCTTCCTTTCTCACTACAGCCAGTACTGCCGAACACTATGCCGGGGCTAGCGCCTGCGCGCCGCTGGCCACAGGCTGACGGGCCGGCGGCGCCCATTCCATAAACCAGTACATCCCGCGATCCTCGACCAGGGCAAAGCCCAGCCGCTGGTACAGCCGCAGCGCCGGGTTAAACTTTTCGACATGGATGCGCAGCGGCTTGCCGCAGGCCGCTGCCTCGCTCAGCAGCTCGTGCAGCAGGCGCGAGCCAATGCCGGCGCCGCGCCGCGCGGGCAGCAGCGCGATATCGATCAGGCGGATCTCGTCGGCGCGGCGATCGACGTACATCCGGCCGATTGGCTGCTCGCCGCACATGATCACCAGAAAGTCGGCGCCTGCGGAGTAGGTATGGTAGTGCTGGTGCTGGGCCTCGAACTGCTGGGCCAGAAACGCGTGCTGCTGCGCGGCGCTCCAGCCCAGCAGCGCCAGCTCGTCGAGCCGCGTGCTGGCGTATACCTGGTACAGCAGCGGCATGTCGCTTGCCTTGGCCGGGCGCAGCCAGATCGCCGGTGTGCTCATGGCGCCGCCTCGGCGCTCAGGCAATTGAAGGAAGCCTCGTAGTACAGGCCCTGCCGATCCTGGCGAACCGGCACGATGAAGATCTCGAGTTGCCCGAGCGCGGCGTGATCCATGCGGTACGAGGCCTGGGGAATATAGCGGCCGGACGGCCCGCGCAGCTCGAGCGAGTACGATTCGTAGGGTGCGTTGCGGCGTAGTGGCGAAACCTCGATCAGCTCAAGTGCCAGCGGTTCGCCAGCGGCCGCCAGCCAGAATTTCGTGTTCAGCTGGCCGGCGAATGCCTCGTGTGAATAGGCCGTCGCCATGGATCACCTCACATTTCAGATTTCGGCGCAGCACAAAGCCGGTACCGGGCGAATACCCGATACGCATCGTCGGGGATGAGCGAGCCTCGAGCGCCAGCACACGCTTCGCCAGTCCTCTGCCTCCACCCCCTGCCGCTCCAAGAGCTTGCGGGCTGATACTGTATATATATCATGGACGGTGCGGTGACGCATCAGGTAAATTACGTATTCTCGGTTACGTAGTTCGCGGCAGTCGCACCCGCAGCGATCTATAATTGTCGCGATGCGCGCGCTGGCTGCGGCCCCCACACCTCCCGCGCGGGGAGTGCCCGCATCGCATGCGCCATTGTCGCGACATACCAGCCCGACTTGTCGCTATCGCCGAGGGCCGGCTGCGAGTATACTAGCGGCCAGGCTCGAACAAGGAGCTGCCATGTTCTTTCGCCTTGGCACACCCGAATGCCTGATCATTCTGGTGGTGCTGATCATTGTGGTCGGGCTGTCGTATCGCAGCGGCTACTTCCGCGGACGCCGCCGCAAGTAGCCACCTAGCCGGAGCAACACCTATGACAATCACCGCCTCTGATTCGGCCGGCCAGCTCTGGGAAGCGCACTGGGCCAGCGCCGTCGGCAACATCAGCAGCTCGGCCATCCGCGAGCTGCTGAAGGTTACCGAGGAGCCTGGCGTGATCTCGTTTGCGGGCGGCTTGCCCTCGCCCGACTGTTTTCCGGCCGAGGAGATCGCACTAGCCGCCGAGCGCGTGCTGGCCAACGAGGCCGGGCGCGTGCTCCAGTACGGCCCCACCGAGGGCTTTCCGCCGCTGCGCGCGTTTCTGGTGGAGCTGATGCGCGCGCGCGGCCTGAGCATCGGCCCCGAGCACCTGCTTGTCACCAATGGCTCGCAGCAGGGCCTCGACATGATCGCCAAGCTGCTGGTCGACCCCGGCGACGTGGTGCTGGTCGAGGAGCCAACCTACGTGGGCGCGCTGCAGGCGTTCCGGCCCTACCGGCCGCGCTTTGTGACGCTGCCGATGGACGACGACGGCCTGCAGATCGAGGGTGTCGAGCGCGCGCTGGCCGATTTGGCCGCCGCCGGCCAAGCGCCGAAGTTCCTCTACACCGTCGCCAGCTTTCAGAATCCCACCGGCGTCACGCTCTCGGCCGAGCGGCGCCGCGCGCTGATCGCGCTGGCCGCGCGCCACGGCCTGCCGATCGTCGAGGACGACCCGTATGGCGAGCTGCGCTACAGCGGCGCGGCGCCGCCGCTGCTGGCCGCGCTCGATATCGAGCGCCACGGCGCGCCGCGCCACGTGCTCTACCTCAGCACCTTCTCGAAGCTGCTGGTGCCGGGCCTGCGGGTGGGCTGGGCCGTGGCGCCCGAGGTGCTGCTGCGCCGCATGGTTCAGGTGAAGCAGGGGCTCGACCTGCACACCAGCTCGCTGGCTCAGGCGATCGCCTACGAGGCCTGCCGCGATGGCCTGCTGGCTCGCCAGATCCCGCGCATCCGCGCGGTGTACCAGCAGCGGCGCGACGCCATGCTCGGCGCGCTCGAGCAGTACCTGCCGGCCGGCGCGCGCTGGACCAAGCCCGACGGTGGGATGTTCCTGTGGATCACACTGCCCGCCAGCTACAACACCACCGATCTGCTGGCGCGCGCGCTCGAGCGCAAGGTCGCGTTCGTGCCGGGCGGCGCTTTCCACGCCAACGGCGGCGGCACCAACACCATGCGGCTCAACTTCTCGTTCTCCCCGCCCGACACAATCGTCGAGGGTGTGCGCCGCCTCTCCGAGGTGTTTAAAGCAGCCCTGGGCTAGCCGCACCAGCGGCATCCTCATACGCTGTTCGCTTGATCACGTATAGCTTGTGTTGCACTCCGTGGCTTCGCCACGGAGTGCAACACAAGAAGAAATTTGGGGGCGTCTTCGCCGCCCCCAAACCCCCACCAAAGTGGCAGTAATAAAGCGAATTTGGTATCACATACGCCGGCCCGCTCGCGCTTGCGCGAGCGGGCCGGCGTGCGCCTGTGCCCCTCGCAACCAGCTCGCCGATCGCCGAAAATTGCCTCTTGACTTTAGCGATATATCGTGATATTCTACGAGCCATCACGATATATCGTTATCGTAACAAGAAAAGGAGCACATACAATGTTTCGACGACCATTCCGGCGCCCGTGGGAAGGCGAGGCGCCCGAGCACGAGCACCACGGCCCACCGCACCAGCACCACCACGAGCACTTTAGCCCGGCCGACCGGCTGCGCCGGCGGTTTTGGTTCGCGCACGACGACGAGCCGTTCGAGCACTTCATCCCGCGCGGCCCGTTTGGCGGCCCGCACGGCGGGCCTTTCGGCGGGCGGCCATTCGACGAAGACGGCGGCGGGCGGCGGCGGCAGCGCCGCGGCGACATCAAGTTCGCCCTGCTCGAGCTGCTGGCCGAGCAGCCGCGCCACGGCTACGAGCTGATCAAAGAGCTTGAGCAGCGCTACGGCGGCTTCTACCGCCCCAGCCCCGGCTCGGTCTACCCGACGCTGCAGCTGCTGGAAGACGAGGGCCACCTCACCAGCGAGACGGTCGAGGGCAAGCGTGTGTATACCATCACCGAGTCGGGCCGCCAGCTCCTGGCCGAGCGCCAGCAGAACCAGCCCGAGCAGGGTCCGCCTTTTGGCTTCCGTGGCCCCGGCCCCGAGCTGGAAGGGCTGCGCCAGACCGGCATGAGCCTGATGGCCAGCGTGATGCAGGCCGCGCTCCACGGCACGGCTGAGCAGAAGCAGGCCGTGATGAAGCTGCTCGACGGCACGCGCCGCGAGATTTATGCCATCCTGTCGCGCGACGAAAAGGACGACACGGCGGGCGAGTAGGCCTTTCCCGTGTGTCACCAAGGCCACCGATTGCATTGCAGTCAGTGGCCTTGGTTCATGTTTATGTGTATGCTCGCACAACTACGCACTACGCACTTATATTTGGCTTTATAGTGCGTAGTGCGTAGTTTGTATGTTGAGCGTGATCCTGCACTATTCGCTTTTGCGCGTGTAGCGGTGCTTGACGCCCAGCGGGAAATAGTCGGGATCGCCGATTGGGCGCAGCGCCACGCGCGGTAGCTGGCGCTCGGCCGGCACATAATGCGCGAACTCGCTATTCAGCCGCCGCAGTTGCGCCACAATCGAATCGGCAATAGCCTGGGCCTTGGCCTCGTCGGCAGCCACG
>CALLYN010000772.1 GCA_937858455.1 uncultured Kouleothrix sp. | reverse complement strand
TCAACGCCGCCAACGACACCTATGGCGACATGATCGAAATGGGTATCCTGGACCCCACCAAGGTGACCCGCACGGCGCTGCAGAACGCCGCTTCCGTAGCCAGCCTGATGCTCACCACCGAGTGCATGGTGGCCGAGTCTCCCAAGGCCGAGTCTCCCGCCCCCATGGGCGGCGGTGACATGGGCGGCATGGGTGGCATGGGCGGCATGGGCATGTAATAGCCCGGCTGCCGGGCGCTGCAAGGCGCTCGCTGCACGACACCAAAGCCTGCAAGGTTTGCGCCTTGCGGGCTTTTTTTATGACGCGGTGCCAGGTTGCTGCGGCAGGCGCACAACAAAACAGGTGCAGCCATCCCGCGATGTGGCCGCAATCTGCCGCGACGTGGGCTACCTGCCGCAAGACCCCAACGCGCTCTTGTTCGCCGACACCGTGCGCGAGGAGTTGCAGATTACCCTGCGCAACCACGGCATGGCCGACGCGGGCGCGGCCGATGCGCTTCTGGATCGGCTGGGCCTGGCCGAGTATGTGAACGCCTACCCACGCGACCTCAGCGCGGGTGAGCGCCAGCGCGTTGCCCTGGGCGCCATCCTGGTCACGCAGCCGCGCGCCCTGCTGCTCGACGAGCCAACCCGCGGGCTCGACTACGCCGCCAAGGCCGGGCTCGGCCGGCTGCTGCGGCGGCTGGCCGCCGAGCAGCACACGATCATCCTGGCCACCCACGACGTCGAACTGGTGGCGGCCTACGCCGACCGCGTGGCGCTGCTCGGCGACGGCGAGCTGGTGGTCGAGGGGCCGGTGCGCGAGATCCTCAACGACAGCCTGATCTTCTCGTCGCAGATCGCCAAGCTCTACCCCGGCACCGGCTGGCTGACAGTGGACGACGTCGTCGCGGGCCAGGCGCCGAAGGCCGGCATATAGCCCGCGCTCGGCGCGCCTGGCCGCCGAGCAATCACTTCCGCCACTTCTGACTGCTGAAAGGAACACACATGCCCCCGCTCGACCTGGAGTGGATTCGCGCGCAGTTCCCGGCGCTGGCGCAGACCGTGAACGGCCAGCCGATGGTGTTTTTCGACGGCCCGGGCGGCACCCAGGTGCCGCAGCGCGTAATCGACGCCATCGCCGGCTACCTGGTTCGCGCCAACGCCAACACCCACGGCGCCTTCACCACCAGCCAGCGCACCGACGCGACGATCGCGGCGGCCCACGCAGCCATGGCCGACTTCCTGGGCTGCGACGCGGACGAGGTCGTCTTTGGGCCGAACATGACCACGCTGACCTTCGCGCTCTCCCGCAGCATCGGCCGCGAGATCGCGCCAGGCGACGAGATCGTCCTGACGCGGCTCGACCACGACGCGAATTTCTCGCCCTGGAAGGCGCTCGAGGAGCGCGGCGCAGTGATCAGGGTCGCCGACATCGACGCCGAAGACTGCACGCTGGACATGGACGACCTACGCAGGCAGATAACGCCCCGAACCAAGCTGGTTGCCGTCGGCTATGCCTCAAATGCCGTCGGCACGATCAACGACGTTGCCGAGGTGGTGCGGCTGGCGAAAGAGGCCGGCGCGTTGAGCTTTGTCGACGCCGTGCACTACGCGCCGCACGGCCCGATCGACGTGCGCGCGCTCGGCTGCGACTTCCTGGCCTGCTCGCCGTACAAGTTCTTCGCGCCGCACGCCGGCACGCTCTACGGCAAGCGCGAGCACCTTGCGCGCCTGCGCCCGTATAAGGTTCGCCCCGCCACCGAAGAGCTGCCCGCGCGCTGGATGACCGGCACCCAGAGCCACGAGGCCATGGCCGGCGTGGCCGCGGCGATCGACTACCTCGCCGAGCTGGGGCGCGCGGTGTCGGGCGAGGGCGCCACCTCCCGCCGCCAGCAGATCCTCGCCGCGATGGCCGCCATCCGCGCCTACGAGCGCGGCCTCTCCGAGCAGCTGGTTCGCGGCCTGCTGGAAATACCGCGCCTGGCATTCTACGGCATCCGCGAGCCCGAGCGCTTCGCCCTGCGCACGCCCACGGTGGCCGTGCGCATCGAGGGCTATACGCCGCGCGAGGTAGCCGAGGCGCTGGCCGAGCAAGCCATCTTCGTGTGGGACGGCAACTACTACGCGCTCAACCTCAGCGAGCGCCTGGGCGTGGAGGCCAGCGGCGGCATGGTGCGCATCGGCCTGGCGCACTACAACACGGCCGAAGAGGTCGAGCGGCTGCTGGCGGCCCTGCGCGAGCTGGCCGGCGCGGCCGCTTAGTGAAGTGTAGATGCTGAGTTTCGGTTGTAGTAACGTTGACTTTCGCTTGCAGTAAGCGCTGGGTTTCGCTTTCAGAGAGCTTCTGAGGGCCAGCTTTTCACAAGCCCTGCCGAATGTGCTATTAGTGGTATGATGCTTGCCGAACGGGTTGGCACTGCGGATTGTGCGCAGGCCGGTGCCTCTGTGGCGCTGGGTAATTTGCCCGATCCGATATATGTTCGCGCGTGGTACGGCATGGGCGGGCTGTTGAAGAGGCGGGCCTGTTGTAGAACACGGAGGCTCGATGAACAGTTCAACCCTTCGGCGAAGCATGCCGGCCTGGCGGCTCTTGATTGTGCTGCCGCTGCTTGCCCTGCTGCTTGCAAGCGCGCTGCCTGCCCAGGCTCAGGGCGCCGTACCGGGCTCGTTCGCGCCGGCGCCCTGCCCGATCCCCGCGCCGCAGGGCTACGCCCTCGACTGCGGGTTTCTTTCGGTTGCCGAGTCGCGGCAGGCGCCCGCCAGCCGCACGATCGACCTCGCCGTCGCGATCGTCCGCTCGCCAAACCGCGCGAAGCAGCCCGACCCGGTGCTGTTCCTGGCTGGCGGCCCTGGCCAGCCGGCACTGCCGCTGGTCGCGCTCGCCCCGGAGGTCTTCAGCGAGATCCTGGCAACCCGCGATATGATCTTCGTCGACCAGCGCGGCACCGGCTACTCGCGGCCGGCGCTCAACTGCGCGCCCCAGCCCGGCGCGCCCGCCCGCTTTATGCTGCCGTTTGGCACTGCGGTGGGCGAGCGCCCGGCTTTGCTACAGGCAAGTGTAGACGCACTCATGCGCTGCGGGGCGCAGTTCCGCGCCCAGGGCGTCGACCTGAGCGCGTATAACAGCGTGGAGAGCGCCGCCGACCTTGAAGATCTGCGCGTCGCCCTGGGGTACAATCAGTGGAACCTCTATGGCGGCTCGTATGGCACGCGCCTCGCACTCACCGCCATGAGCTACCGGCCGGCGACTATCCGCAGCGCGATCCTTGATTCGGCCTACCCGCTGCAGGCCAATTTCCAAACCGGTGTCTTTGGCACCTTCAATCGCGCGCTTGGCGAGCTCGACGCCGCCTGCGCCGCCGACACAACCTGCGCCAGCGCCTACCCCGACCTGCGCGGCGCCTTCGACCGCGTGGTGGCCAGGCTCAACGCCAAGGCGGTTGTGCTGCCGATCCTCAATCTCGAGACGGGCGAGCCGATCGACTACCAGCCGTTCAGCGGCGTGGATGTGACGGTGATCGTCTTCCAGCTGATGTATGCCACCGCGGCCATTCCGGTGCTGCCGGCAGTGATCGGCGAGGCCGACCGGGGCAATTACCGGCCGCTGGCGAGCCTGGCTTCGGTCTTCTTCGCGCAGCAAACATCAGGCGGAGTGCCGGCGATCTCGCAAGGCATGCAGGTGGCGGTGCAGTGCAACGAGGACGCGACATTCGCCAGCGCGAGGGATTTCGTCGCCGCGCGCGACCGCAATCGCAGCGTCGCCGGCCTGGCCTTCAGCCCGATCTTCAACGAGGCGATCCTGGAGATCTGCGCGGGGTGGGGGCTGCAGGCGGCCAATGCGGCCGAGAACCAGGCGGTGCGCAGCGATATACCGGCGCTGCTGGTTAGCGGCGAGTTCGACCCGATCCTCCCGCCCGAGAGCGCGCACGAGGTAGCCCAGACGCTGAGCCGCGCAACCGAGGTGGTGATCCCGCGCGGCGGGCATACGCCAAGCCTGCTCAGCGCGTGCGCCCGCGCGACGATTGTGCGCTTCCTCGGCGCTCCCGAGCGCCGGCCCGATGCGGCGTGCCTTGCGCAGGAGCCGCCCGCGCCGTTCGTGGTTGTGCCGTAGCGCGCCTGCCGGCAAGGAGGCTGTGCACGGCGCCGATCCTGGTTCAACGCATCCTGCACCCCTTGGAGGAACTATGGCAGAACTTTCCGAGGCGCTGCTCAGCCTCAACACCTACGAGGCGCGCACCGCCGCCGCGATCTTCGAGCGCCTGTTCCCAGCCGACAGCCATAGCCCCGGCGCGGCGGCCATCGGCGCCGTGGGCTACCTCGACCGCGCCCTGAGCAGCGCCTACCAGGGGCATAGTGCAACCTATCGCCTGGGCCTGGCAACCTTCGACCGCATTGCGCAACAGCGCTACCAGGCCCCGTTTGCCGACTGCGACGCCGGGCAGCAGGATGCGCTGCTGGCCGCGCTGGAGCAGGGCGCGCTGCCCGACTTCAGCGCGCCGCCCCAGCGTGCGTTCTTCGCGCTGCTGTGCGCGCACCTGCAAGAAGGGCTATTCGCCGACCCTGCCTACGGCGGCAATCGCGACAAGCTCGGTTGGCGCTTTCTCGGCCACCCCGGCATCTGGTTCGAGAATACGGCCGAGGAGAATCTTGCGACCGAGCCGGCCCTGAAGGGTGGCATCATCCAGTCGCTCGCCGATGTCGGCTATACGCTGGGCGGCGCTGCCCGCGAGCCTACTGCCATCCCCGGCTACGACCCGCAGCGCGGCGCCCAACCGCCCGCAGGCCCAGCCGATGTCGTGTTGATCGGCGTTGGCGCGGCCGGGGCGCTCGCGGCCACAATCCTCTGCCGCGCCGGCCTGCGCGTCGTCGGCCTGGAGGCCGGCCCCTGGCGCACCAGCCGCGACTTCGTGCCCGACGAGCTTGGCTCGGCGTACTACTGCCGGGGTGGCATGGGGCCGAAATACCTGAGCGAGACGCCGCGCTGGCGGCTCCACGAGCGCGCGCCTACGTCGGAGGCGACCTTTTCGCTCGGCCGCATGATGAACGGTGTCGGCGGCTCGGTGATCCACTGGGGCGGTGCGCTGCGCCGCAACCATCCGCACCACTTCAGGTACCGCAGCTATGTGCGCGAGCGCTGGGGCGAGCAGGCGCTGCCCGCCGGGCACACCCTTACCGATTGGCCCTTCGGCTACGACGAGCTGGAGCCATACTACACGCAGCTCGAGTACGAGATCGGCGTCACCAGCGACGACGGGCGCAATCCGTTCCTACAGCGCAGCCGGCCGCACCCACTGCCGGCCATGCGCCCGTTTCGCATGGGCGAGGTTTTCCGCCAGGCGGCCGAGTCGCTCGGCCTGCACCCGTACCCAACGCCGGTGGCCGTGCATAGCATGCCGTACAACGGCTTTCCGGCCACAACCTACTGTGCCTGGATGGGCGGGTTCGGGCCGTTCAACAACGAGCGCTGGCATCCTGGCCTGACATGGGTGCCTGCGGCGCTGGCGACCGGCAACTTTGACCTGCGGACGTACTGCAGGGCGGTGCGGATTGTGACCGACGGCGACGGGCGCGCCAGCGGCGTCGAGTATGTCGACGCCAACGGCAGCTGGCATGTGCAAACCGCAGCTGCGGTTATTCTCTGCGGCTATACCTTCGAAAACGTGCGCCTGCTGCTGCTCTCGGGCGATCGGCGGCACCCGAACGGCCTGGGCAACAACACCGGCCAGGTCGGCAAGCACGTGATGACCAAAATGTGGGTCGACGTTCACGGCTACTGCCCCGAGGTTGTCTTCAACGCCCACACCGGGCCGTCGGGCCAGATGTGGGGCCTGGACGACTTCGTATCGGTCGATTTCGACTCGGCCGCGCACGGCTTTGTCGGCGGGGCGACGCCCAATATCGAAAACCAGCGCCTGCCGATCCAGATCAGCCGCGAGGCTTTGCCGCCCGACGTGCCGCGCTGGGGCGCAGCCTACAAAGAGCACCTCCGCCGGTGGCAGCACATTGCCGCCGTGCGCATCCAGCCGGATACGCTGCCATACCACGCCAACTACCTTGACCTCGACCCGCGCCACCGCGACCGCAGCGGCCTGGGGCTGCCGGTCATCCGCGCGACCTACGATCAGCAGCCCAACGAGCAGCGCATGCTGGCATTCATGGAGGATCGGGCCGAAGAGATCTTGCGGGCCATGGGCGCAACTAAGACATGGCGCGGGCCGCGCTTCGGCGGCCTGATCAGCAGCCACGAGCAAGGTGGCGCGCGCATGGGCGAAGATCCTGCGGCCTCGGTTGTCGGCGCGGATTTAGAAGTCCACGACACGCCTGGGCTGTATGTGTTCGGCACGGCGGTGTTCCCAACCTGCCACGGCGTCAACCCGACGCTGACCATGTGGGCGGTGTGCTATCGCGCGGCCGAGCGCCTGGCCGCGCGCCTGCGCGGCGCATAAGGCCAGGTGCCGGGCCTGGTTTTTGGTTCCTCATCAAGGAGGCACGATGAACATTGAGCAGATCGAGACCGCCTACTACCGCTTGCCGCTTGAGCCGATGGGCGATGCCGGGCATGGCGCGATCGACTCCGAGGAGCTGATCACGCTGACCTTGCACGCCGAGGGGCTGGTCGGCCACGGCTACAGCTATACGATCGGCCGGGGCGGGCGCGCCGTCCAGGCGCTGATCGAGCACGACCTTGCGCCGCTGCTGCTTGGGCACGACGCGAGCGACATCCAGGGGCTGTGGCAGCTGATGTGGCAGCGCCTGCTGTATGTCGGCCGCGGCGGGCTGGCGGCGTTCGCGATCGCAGCGGTAGATATTGCGCTCTGGGATCTGTATGGCCTGCGCGAGCAGAAGCCGCTCTACGCGCTGTGCGGCGGGCAGGTGCGCGCCATCCCGGCCTATGGATCGGGCGTCGATCTGCCGAAGCCGCTTGATGCGCTGCTGGCTCAGATCGAAGGCTTCGTGGCACGCGGCTTTCCGGGAGTCAAGGTGAAGGTTGGCCGCAGCGACCCGCGCGAGGACGAGGCGCGCGTCGCGGCCGTGCGCGCGCTGATCGGCGATCGGGTCGACCTGATGATCGACGCGAACATGGCCTGGGGCGCCGACGAAGCGCTGGAGCGCGGGCGGCGGCTTGAGCAATTCGGGCTGTACTGGTACGAGGAGCCCACCATCCCTGAAAATGTCGCGGCCCACGCGCGCCTCGTGCGCGAGCTGGCGGTACCGATCGCGATCGGCGAGAGCTTGCACTCGCCGCATGAGTTTCAGCGCTACGTCGACGAGCGGGCGGTCGAGGTGCTGCAGATCGACCCGGTGACCAACGGCGGGATCACTGCGTCGCTCCGGGCGCTGCGCCTGGCCGACGCCGCTGGCCTCGCGACGAGCAGCCACTATACGGACGAGCTGAGCGCCCACGTGCTGTGCGCCTCCAGGAACCCAGTCTACCTAGAGAAGCATGCCTTCGCACTTGATCCATACCTCGAGGAGCCGCAGCAGGTCGTCGGCGGCCACGTGCGCCCGACCGAGGTACCCGGCACGGGTATGCGCTTCGACCAGGCGGCGCTGGCGCGCTACCGCGCGCCGTAGGCATGGCGCGGCGCCAAGCCCGAAGGGATTAGCGAGGCTCACTCGCCTTGTTGCGCAAGCTCGAGCTGCCGTAGGGCATGCTGATACGGCAATACAAGGAGGCATTATGATCCGGCATCGCTTATCGGTGGAAGATCTGGTCTTCTGCGCGGAATTCGAGGCGCACAGTATTTTGCCTGCCCTGTTCAACCACCGTGCTCATATAAGGCTGGCGTATACCTACCTGGCTGAACACGATACCGACGCCGCGCATCAGCTGATGCGAACCGCACTTCTGTCGTTCCTCAGCCATCACGGCAGCGATACATCGAAGTATCATGAGACGATGACGCGAGCATGGATTATGGCCGTGCGGCATTTCATGGAAAAGGCATCCTCGGCAGAGTCGTTCGACGCCTTTATCGCGCGCAATCCGAGCATGCTTGACTCGAAGATTATGCTCACCCACTACACTGCCGAGGTACTCTTTTCCGACGCAGCCCGCGCAAGGTTCGTGGAGCCAGATCTGGATCCAATCCCGAGCTACACTACAGCTGATACCAACTTCGCTTGATGACTGACACTTTGGTGGGGGTTCGGGGCGGCAAAGCCGCTCCCGT
>CALLYN010000771.1 GCA_937858455.1 uncultured Kouleothrix sp. | reverse complement strand
GGCAGCGGCACCGGCGTGGCCGAGCCCGCAAGCACCGGCCGGTAGAACGCCGCCACCAGCGCGAGGACATCGGCCAGCTCGGCCGGGCTGGGCGTGCTGCCCAGCACGTGCAGGCCCACCGGGATCATGCGCTGCTCGACCAGGATCAGCTCGTGCGCCAGCGCGGCGACAAAGGCGTCGGCATCGTCGGCTGGCGCGTCCAGCGCGATATCGAGCCGCTCGGCCTGGGCCTTGATATCGCTCAGCAGCTCGGCGCTCGGGCGGGCGCGGTAGCCGTCGATGCTGTCTTTCAGCAGCCGCAGCCCGCGGTAGAGCCCGGCCTGCTGCAGCGGCGGCACCATGTAGCTCACCAGCGTGGCCGCGCCGCGTCGCTTGGCGATGGTCGCTTCGGAGGGGTTGTTGACGCTGTAGTAGTAGAAGTTCGGCAGGCCGCCGAGCAGCCGCGCCGGCCAGCAGCGGCTGCTGAGGCCGGCCTGCTTGCCAGGCATGAACTCAAGCGCGCCGTGCGTGCCGAAGTGCACCACCGCGTCGGCGGCGAACACGCGATCGATCCAGGTGTAGAAAGCCGCAAAGCCGTGGTGCGGCGCGGCGTCTTTGGCCATAAGCAGCCGCATCGGGTCGCGCTCGTAGCCAAAGCTCGGCTGGATGCCGACGAACAGCTTGCCGAAGCGCGCGCCGAGGATGTGGAAGCTCCTGCCGTCGTTCAGCAGCTCGCCGGGCGCCAGGCCCCAGAACGGCTCGATGTCGGCGTAGTCGGGGAACAGCCGGCGGTACTCGGCCAGCGGCAGCTGTGCGGCCACATTGCCGTCGGTTCCGTACACCTGGGCGTTGCCGTCCACAATCGCCGCGCGCAGCTCGTCGGCCGTCGGCGGCACGGCCACGTCGTAGCCCTCGGCGCGCAGGCGCACCATCAGGGCGTGCAGGCTGGCGAACACGTCGAGGTAGGCGGCGGTGCCGATGTTGCCGAGCGTGGGCGGGAAGTTGAACAGCACCACGGCCAGCTTCTTCTCGGCGTTGGGCTTGTGGCGCAGCGCCACGCGGCGCGCCACCCGGTCGGCCGCGCGCTCGATCTGGTCGTGCAGCGCCACAAAGCGGTCGCTGCCCTCGGTTGGGCCGCCAAACACCAGCGGCTCGGCCGCGGCGTCGAGCTCGGGCAGCGCCACGTTCATGGCCAGCTGAATCGGCGCGAGGCCGGTGTCGTCGCGCTGCCACTCCTCGACGCGCTGGAACGCCAGCGGGATCATGTCGAGATAGCCGACGTCGAGCGCCTCAAGCGCCACGCGCGCCTCGTCGGGCCGGCTCTCGGCCATGCCGCCGATCAGCGAGAAGCCCGCGCCGTTGAGCAGCACGTCCACATCCGACGAAGAGCGAAGCGCAAAGAGCGAATCGGCGGCTTTGGTCTTTCGCCCCTCGTCCTTTGCCTTAAAGAACTTATCGATCGCCGGCCGGAAGTCGAGGCTGGCGCCATAGGCCATGCGCACTTCAAGGCCGCGCGCCTCGAGCGCACGAAACAGCGCGTCGAGATGCGCGGTGTTGCCGCTCAGCGCCACGGTGCGCAGCGAGAGCAGGCCGACGGTGCCTTTTCCAGCCGGCTGGCTCTTGGCGCGTGGCTCGTGGCCTTTGGCCAGCCACTTCTGGTACGCGGCCAGCTCGCCAAACGGCGCCGGCGCGTCGGGGTGCAGCAGCGCCACCTCGGGGTACTCGATCGGCTCCTCGATCGCCAGCCGGCCGCCGTAGCCCGGCACATAGCGCTCGATCAGCAGCGCCAGCATGCGCCGCAGGTTCTCGGGCGAGCAGTGCATCCAGTACTGGTGCACGGCAATATAGGTGTGCAGGTCGCGGGCCTTGCCGGGGATGTGCTTCAGGATCTTGCCGAGGTTGCGCAGCACCGCCAGCTGGCGCTGGCCCTCGCCGTGGCCGCCCTTCGGGCGAAACTTGCGCGCCCAGGCCATCAGCGGCGAGGTTGGCGCGTCCTCGGCGCGCTCGCGCGCCCGCAGGTCGAACTTGCCCAGCCGGGTCAGCCGGATGAGCGCCGGGTTGCTGGTGATCACGCACACCGGGCAGCGCGCGCCGGCCAGCACGCGCTGCAGCGGCCGCACGTACTCCTCGCCAAACAGCATCGCGCCATACACAAAGTCGGCGGCGGCGACATCGGCGGCCAGCCTGGCCCAATCGGCCTCGGAGCGCAGGGCCGGCGCGTCGTATAGGCCCAGGTCGAGGGCGATACCGCTTTCGCGGCGCAAGCGCTCGGCAGCCGTGCGCAACGCCGACGCGTGGTTGCCGTCCATCGTCAGAAAGATGAAGCGCATAGTTACCTCTACGAGCCGAGAGCTGGGAACCAAGAAGCGGCACAGCGCAGTGCGGCCTTGGCTCGCAGTCCTTGGCTCTGCTGATCAGGCGGTTTTCATAGCATGGTCGCGGCCTGGCCCTGGGTAGTTCGGGAAGCCCGCCAGCCCCTTCCAGCGCGTTGCGTCGGCGGTTTGCTGCGCCGGCAGGCGGAAGGTAGCCAGCAGGCGCAGGCCAAGCGCCGCCTTCAGGCGCGAGGCGCGCAGCTTCGAAACCGCGTCGCCGCGCGCGTCGAGCGCGCGGGCCTGTGCGTCGTAGCGCACGCAGGCGTCGAGGTTTTTGAAGAACTGCGGATTGTCGACCGGCAGCGTCACCGGGTACACCTGGGTGCTGATGCTGTTGGTCAGGCGGATCACGCGTTGGTCGTACTCGCGCCAGTTCAGGCCCAGCGCCGAGTAGAAGTCGGCGCGGCGCGCGTCGTTCAGGTACATCGTGGCATACACCGCCAGCAGGAAGAAGCGGATCCAGCGCCGGTTCACGCCCTCGAGCAGCTCGGGCTGGCTGCGCATCAGCAGCGAGAAGAACTCGCCGTGGCGGTACTCGTCGTTGCACCACTTCTCGAACCACTTGAAGATCGGATGGATCATGCCCTGCGGGTGCTGCTGCAGGTGGCGGTAGATCTCGATGTAGCGCGCGTAGCCGATCTTCTCCGAGAGGTACACGCTGTAGAAGATGAACTTGGGCTTGAAATACGTGTACTTCTTGCGCGTGTGCAGCACGCCCAGGTTCATCTCCACGCGCAGGTCGGCCATGGTCTTGTTCAGAAAGCCGGCGTGGCGGCCTTCGTCGCGGCTCATGCACTGGAAGATCCGGCGCATGACCGGATCTTTCAGGTGCTTGACCATCTCGGCATACAGGATGCAGCCGCTAAACTCAGCCGTGCAGCTGCGCTCGAGGAACTCGACGAACTGCGCGCGCGCCGGCATGCTGTCGAAGCCGGCCAGAAACTCGTCGTTGCGCACAAAGTGGCCTTTGTTGTAGTCGCGCTCGAACTCGCCGCAGATCCACTCGAACTCATCGCGCATGTGCTCGACATGGAGCTTATCGACGGCCTTGTAGTCGGTGGTGTAGAAGCGCGGCGTCAGGATGGCCTCCTGCATCGCGTGCTCGGTGGTGGGCGTGAACTCGCCCGGCATCTGCATCATCGTCGGGTTGAACCAGAACATGCAACACCTCCAGTAGGCAGCCGGCAGCAGGCAGTAGCGGCGCTCGCTGGCGACTGCTGGCTGCTCACGGGTGCTCGACCAGCTCGTTGATCTCGGCCAGGCTGCTGCGCTTCACCAGGTAGCGCTTGAGCCAGCTAGCTTTGTACAGCCGCACGCGGCTTGGGTAGGTCAGCTCGCCCTCCGTCTGCCCGTGGTGTTTCGGCACGCTGAGCAGGTGCAGGGTGTCGCCGGGCTCGATCTCAAGCTCGGGCGGCATGTCGACATGGAGGTGAAAGTGGTCGTGCTCGCTCTGGAGGTGCACCAGCGCGTCGCCCTCGCGCACTACCTCGCGGTTGTACCAGCGCGCCAGGGCCACGCCGGCCACGCCAAGCAGCGCGGCAACCAGTAATTTGCGCATTCTCGCTCCTTCGGAGGCGAACGCGGTAGTTCCTGCTCTGAACTACCGCGGCGTCGTAAAGCCCGTGGGGGTTTGGGGCCTGCGGCCCCCCAAAAAACTCTCTTGGCGGGGCGTGTATGGCAGCAGAGCTAGCATACATGCCCCACCGTGGAGGTTCGGAGGGGGCAAAGCCGCTCCGAGCCTCCTTTTCCGATGAAGCCTATTGGCGGCCGGCGCGCGGCGCGGCCTCTACCAGGGTCACGTGGTAGAAGCCGTGGCTCACGCGCGCGGTGCGGCGCACCTGTAGGCCGCACTCGGCCAGCGTGCGCGCCACCTGCTGCGGCGCGATCATCTGGATCTCGGTGCGGCGATGGTTGCTCGGGAAGCGCCCGCCCAGCCAGTGCAGCGCCGCCAGCAGCCGCTCGCGCGGCGCATAGGTGAACACCATCGGCCCGCGCGTGCGCGCCGCCAGCGCCCGGCAAATGCCCGCGAAGCCCGGCGCCGGGTAGTGCACCAGCACGTCGAGGCACGCCACCGCGTCGTAGCGCCCGTCGAGGCCCTCGATATCGCCCACGCGGAAATCGACCCTGTCGCACAGCCCGGCGGCGCGCACCGCCTGCTCGGCGGCGCCTACCATCTGCGGCGAAATATCCACCGCCGACACGCGCAGCCCGCGCCGGGCCAGCGCCACGCTCAGCAGCCCGGTGCCGCAGCCGGCATCCAGCACCTGCGCGCCAGTGCCGGCCTCGCCAGCCCCCTCGCAGATCCACTGCTCGGCCAGCGCCAGCATACGCGCGTGGCCCTGGCGGATCGTGCGGCGGATGCGCGACACCTCGGCGTCGCCGTAGATCGCGCTCCAGCGCTCGAAACCCAGCCCATCGAAGTAGGCCAGCAGCCGGGATTTATGATCCGATACTTCGGTCATAAGCGAATTCGCAGTGCCATGCTTCACCTCGTTCAGCATGACATCGACATCAATGGCTCAGGAAATACACGATCACTTCGTTGACAAAGTAGTAAGTGGTGAGTGCTGAGTGTGGATCTGCTCGCACACATTCCACGCTCAACACGCACGGTTCACAGCTCGGAGCTTACTTCCAGCCGCCGATCACATTGAAGATCTCGCGGTCGCCCAGCGGCGAGGGCACCTCCGAGCGCGGCTGGTTCAGCAGGTAGTCGGCCATCTCGGTGAACGGCTGCAGGCACACATCCTTGCCCGGCCCCTCCATCTCGAACAGCGTCTTGCCGGCCAGCCGCGAGCGGCGGATCAGATCGTGGTACGGCACCTTGCCGATGATCTCGGTGCCGACGGTGCTGGCGAACTCGTCGAGCAGCCCGATCCCGCCGCCGTACTCGTAGTCGACGCGATTCGCGATAATGCCGGCCAGCTTCACCTTGTAGCGCACGCTCTTCTGCTTGATCGCCAGGCACAGCCGGTTGGCGGCGAAGATGCTGTCGAAGTCGTTGCAGGCGATGATCACGCCGAAGTCGGCGTAGTTCAGCGGCGCCGAAAATCCGCCGCACACCACGTCGCCCAGCACGTCGAACACGATCACGTCGTACTTGTGGTACAGCCCGAACTCATTCAGCAGCTTCACCGTCTCGCCCACCACGTAGCCGCCGCAGCCGCTGCCCGCCGGCGGCCCGCCCGACTCGAGCGTGTCGACGCCGGCAAAGCCGTGCTTCACCACATCGTCGATGTCCACATCCTCGATATGAAAATCGGCTTCGGTCAGCACGTCAATCACGGTGTTTTGCAGCGTACCGGTGAGCGGGAAGGTGCTGTCGTGCTTGGGGTCGCAGCCGATCTGCAGCACCTTGGCGCCCTGCAGCGCGAAGGCCGCCGAGAGGTTCGCGCTGGTGGTGCTTTTGCCAATACCGCCCTTGCCGTAGACCGCGAGCGTGAGACTCATGCCAGTTCCTCCTTCGAGCAGAACCGAGAACCAAGTGCTGAGAAGCGCTATCCCAGCTGGCTCGTGGCAATGCCGCCTAGTGAATCCACCTGGTTCGCATTCATCGGGGCTCAGCGCCGAGCGCTGGCCGCTGTGTTGGTTCTTGGTTCTCGGTTCTTGGTTCCAGCGCGCGCCCGAACGCCTGCGCATACGCCGGCCCATACGGCTCCAGCGCGGCGTATACGTGCGCCGGCACCACGCGCGCCTCCATACGGCCGAAGCGCGAGCGCACGTACTGCAAATTGCGCAGCATCTTCATCTCGATCACGCTGCGCGCGAACTCCAGGCCTTTCGGCCCACGCCAGCGCATCATCGCGGCGATCAGCTTGCGCACCGGCGCGGGCGGGCGCCGCCGCGGGCTGGCCAGCCCGGCCAGGTAGCTCGCCACCGCCGTACGCCGGTCGCCCGCGTCCAGCAGCTCGCGGAACTCCAGCAGCGGCCGCACCAGATCGAGCAGCGCCTCGCCGCGCGCGTTGCGCACCATCACCCACTGCCAGCCAAACGGCGCGCCCATGTAGCCAAAGGTGATGTCGGCCAGCGTGTTGGCGTAGTCGAAGCAGGCCAGGCAGGCCGACGGAAACACATCGCCCAGGCGCACCATCGGGATGTCGATGAAGTTCACCTTCTCGAGGTGGCCGTCCTCGTGGCGCAGGTGCACGCTGAAATCCTGCATGAACTCGAAGTGCACCACCGTGGCGGGCGATCGGCTGACGATCGACAGGAAGTTTTGCAGGTCGGGGTAGGCGACGTTGTCGCTGCAGGGGATGCCGACCACGTACAGCTCGTCGAGGCCCAGCTCGGCCTGCGCGGCGCGCAGGGCGTGCACCTGGCAGCCCACGCCGATCACCGCCAGCTTGCGCACGCCAGCCGCGCGCACTTCGTCGAGCAGGCTCAGCCCCGGCGCCAGGCAGGGCTTGTTGCCGGCGCTACCGATCACCTCGGCCGGCGTGCGCGCCAGAAACGGCTGGGGCGCGAAGCGCGTGCCCGGCACGGCCCGCGTGGTGATCACCGCGTCGGCCAGGCCGCGCTCGAGCAGCAGCGCGCCCAGGCGGGTGGTGATGCCGCTCCACTGCGCATGCGGGTTGGG
>CALLYN010000770.1 GCA_937858455.1 uncultured Kouleothrix sp. | reverse complement strand
AGCGCGACTTCGTTGCTCCAAGAAGCAGGCTCTCAGCCCCCAGAGTGGCGCACAAAGATCGGGGCAGGGCCAAGCGCGAAGGAAAGCTTGCCGCTCTCGGCGAGGGCAGTGCTGGCCGCGCCGCCAAGCGCGGTGACGGTAGCGCCGGTGGCGCGCGTGCGAATGGCGGCGCGCTGGCCCTCGGGCGCCCACAGCACGTCGATCGCCTCGTCGCCGCGGCGCAGCTGCATGTCGTAGGCTTCGGGGCCGCTGATCGCGATCATGTCGTCGAGCAGCACCGTCCCGCCGCCGATAAACTGGTCGTCGCCGTCGTCGAGCACGATCGCCACAAGGCTTGCGGGAAAGCTCAGCTGGCCATCGCCGCCGGGTGTAATGCGGTTCCAGGGCGCCACAGGCCCGCCGAGCGGCGCCTCGAGCAGGCGCCAGCCGGGCGGCCCAACCGCGCCAAGCGCGTACTGCAGCAGCTCGCCCTGAGCATCCTGCAGCCACACCTTGAGCTGGTGGCCCGACCCATCGCCATACACCCACATGCCCAGCGCGTAGGGCGTGCCAGGGATGGCCGCCGGCCGGTCGCGCCGGAACACCACGTAGTCGTTGCCATTTGAGGGGAAGCTGTAGTCGAGCCGCGCGGCGGCGCGTCCGCTATGGGTACGCTGGCCGGTGAGTGTGAGCGTACCATTTGGCTGATCGCCGCGGCGCCACGCGCCAAACGCCTCGAAGTCGAGCACCGTGCTACGGCCGAACAGATCGCGCAGGCCCACGAACTCGGCGCCGGCCGTCTGGCGCGCGAGTGTCTGGAACGCGTAATACGCCGGCTTGAGCCTGCTGTAGTCGGCGCGGCCCGCGCCTAGTGCCACCAGGCCATAGGGGTTATTCAGGTCGTCTTTCAGCGTGTACCAGAAGATCCGCTCGACGCCAGCGCGCCACAGCAGCAGCAGACCGCGCGCCAGCATATTCGCCTGCGCGGCCTCGTCGATCGTGCCGGTGGCGTCGTGGTCGCTGGGGCCGCTGGCCCAACCCACCTCGGTAACCCAGATCGGCTTGTCGCCCCACTGCGCAGCCAGCGCGCGCACGCCATCGGCAGCGGCCAGCAGGTTGCCGCGCTCGGGTGTGGAGGGGTCGATATACGGGTGGATCGCCAGGATATCGAAGCTGCCCCAGGCGCCGGCCTGGGCCACCTGGCGCAGAAACGCCGTGTTGAAAGGGTTGACGCCGCCAATCAGCACGCGCGCGCCTGGGTCGGCGGCGTGTATGGCGATGCTGGCGCGCTTGAGCAAAGCGGCGTAGGCGGCCGGGTCGGGCGCGGGCTTCCAGAACAGCGGGTTATCGGGCTCGTTCCAAATTTCCCAGTGGTGAATGTAGTGGCCGTAGCGCTGCACCACCGCCGCGGCAAACGCCGCGAAGCGCTCGGGGTCGGGCGCGGCGAACGACAGATCGCTGGCGTTATCGGTGGCGTCGGGGGTGGCCCAGCCGGGCGGGTGGCCCAGCACGCCCACGATGCTAATGCCGTGGGCCAGCAGCGCGCCGAACGCCGCGTCGGTGTAGCTCCAGTCCCAGGTTTCGGGGCTGGGCTGCACGCGCCACCACTGGATGTCTTCGCGCGCCCAGGCCGCGCCGGCCTGCGCCACCAGCCCGGCCGGCACATCCATGCTCGCGATGTCGGTGTAGCGCGTGGCGAGGTGGGTGTTCAGCCCAAACGGCGTATCGGCGAGTATGGCCGGCAGGCGCTCGGCGGCAAGCGGCGCGGGGCGCGGCACGGCCGCCCACGCCAGCAAAACCGCACAGATCAGCAGAATGTTGATTCGGCGTTGGCGCACCACAACCCAGCCAGCTCGTACTCAGACAAATGTTCCGCGATTATAGCCGAGCGGTTGGCGCCTGTCGAGCACATGCGGGTGACGATATCGTCACATTAGCCGACTGGCTGGAAGCCGCCGCCCTGTCGGTCGGACGCGCGGGCGGCGTCGAGCACCTGCTGGGTATGCAGGCCATCGACGAATGTCGCGGCCGGCGCAAGCGCCGCGCGGTCACCGGCAAAAAACGCGCGCAGCGCGTGGCCCAGGTACAGCGTTCCTTGTGGAAAATCGCCGCCGCGCAGGTCGGCGGGGGTTGCGTGCTCGTAGGCCGGCGTAATATCCTCGGGCGCGCCGTCGGGCGGGATATGCAGCAGCTTGCCGCCGACCCAGCGCAGCGTGCCGGCCGCGCCATACAGCGTCACGCTATTGGGCTCGTTGGTGCGGGTGATCGAGCTGCACTCGATCGTGGCCAGCGGCCCGCGGGCGAAGCGCAGCCGTAGGCTGTAGTAGTCGTCGCTGGTCACCGGGCGCGGCCCGTCGGCGGCATTGCGCTCGGCCACAAACGTGTGAAGGCTGGCCGCCACCGCCGCGACCTCATCGGCCAGCAGGTAGCGCAGCAGGTCGACCTGGTGCGAGCCGAAAGCGCCGAGCGCGCCGCCGCCGCGCGCCGTATCGCTCCACCAGTTCCAGGGGCGCGCGAGGTCGGCGCGCGAGCTGCTGATCACCTGAAACAGCACGTGCCGCACCGCGCCGATCGCACCATCGGCCAGCATCTGGCGCGCGCGGATGAGCGCCGGCAAAAAGCGCAGCTCGTGGTCGATCAGCGCGAGCTGGCGCGGGCGCTCCTGAGCGGCGGCCAGCATCGCGCGGGCCTGCGCGGCATCGAGCGCGGTGGGCTTCTCGCACAGCACGTGCTTGCCGGCCGCCAACGCGGCAGTGGCCATCTCGCGGTGCAGGTCGGGCGGCGTCACGATGCTCACCAGCGCCACGTCGGGGCGCGCCAGCACCGCGCGCCAATCGCCCGTGGCGAACGGCACGCCCAGGTCGCCGGCGATCCGCTCGGTCTTGGCCTGGTCGCTGCCGGCGAGCGCCACCACCTGTAGCCCGGCGGCGCGAAACGCCGGCACCTGAATGCGCGCGCCCCAGCCCGTCCCTATGATTGCGATGCTCATTGGCGCTCCTCTTCTCTACTCAGCCAGAAGTGGGCGTTGGCGCCGCTCGGGGCGCCGGTCGCCGATCGCCGAAAGGTGCGCGCCCAGCTGCTCGAGGCTGAGCAGGTTATGCACCGGCAGGAAGTCGTCGACGAACGGCAGGGCGGCCTGGATGCCGACTGTCAGCGGCTGGTAGTCGCGGCCGCCGAGCAGCGGGTTGAGCCAGATCAGCCGGTGGCACGAGCGCTGCAGCCGGGCGATCTCGCGGCCGAGCAGCTTGGGATCGCCGCGGTCCCAGCCGTCGCTGATCAGCAGCACCACCGCGCCGCGCCCGAGCACGCGCCGGCCCCAGCGAAAGTTGAACTCTTTCAGCGTTTCGCCGATGCGCGTGCCGCCCGACCAATCGACCACCTGCTTGCTGACCATGCCGACGGCGTCGTCGATATCGCGCTCGCGCAGCAGCCGGGTAACGCGGGTGAGCCGGGTGCCGAACACAAACGCCTCGACGTCGTGCAGGCCATTTGAGATCGTGTGCACGAACTGCAGCAGGATGCGGCTGTAGCGATCCATCGAGCCGCTGATGTCGCACAGCACCACCAGCGGGCGCTGGTGCATACGCGGCGCGCGCCAGGCCAGCTCGACCGGCTCGCCGCCGTAGCGCAGGTTGCGGCGCAGCACCCGGCGCATGTCGATCTGCGTGCCCACGCGGCGGGTGGCGCGCTTGCGGCGGGTCTTGCGCAGCTCGATACGCCACTGCATGGTCTTCAGCAGCGCCTTGCAGGCCTGCACCTCTTCCCAGCTGAACGTGCCGAAGTCTTTGCTGCGCAGCGCCTCGCCGGGGCTGTATGAAAGCAGGATCTCGATCTGCTCCTGCTCTTCGCGCGCGTTCTCGTCGGCGGGCGGGGCGTCGCCGCCGGGCGGGCGGCGCAGGCGCAGTGGCTTGGCCGGCATCTTCATCACCGGCAGCGCCATCATCAGCGGGTCGGACGACTGGACGCGCCAGAAGAAGCCGAACGCGGCGTCGAACAGCGGCAGGTCCTCGCGGCGGCGGATGAGCGAGCAGCGCGCGGCGGCGCGGAAGTCTTCGCGCTGGCCGATCGGCACGTGCTCGAGCGCGCGCACCAGCTCGAGCGCCTGGCCGGGGCTCACGTCGACGCCCATCTCGCGCAGCAGGTAGGTGAAGGCCAGCACGTGCTTGAGCAGGTGGCCGCCTTCGAGCGGCTTCGGGTCGTTCATCAGTCTCTGCCGATCTCACAGCGGGCCAGGGGACGCGAGCCTCCGTGCCCCTGGCTGCTTGTTTCGTAGCTAGCGCCGGGCCTTCTCGACCAGCGACTTCACGGCGCCGGCGCGCACCTGGTTGATGTCGTCCTGGTACTTCAGGATCGCGCCGAGCGTATCTTCCACCGAGCTGATCGACAGCTCCTGGGCGTCGAGCGCCACGAGCGCCTGGGCCCAGTCGAGCGTTTCGGCCACGCCGGGCAGCTTGTACAGGTCGAGCTTGCGCAGCTCCTGCACGAACACCGTCACCTGGCGCGAGAGCCGCTCGGAGGCGCCGGGCACCTTGGCGGCCACGATCTGCTGCTCTTTATCGAGCGCGGGGTAGTCGATCCAGTAGAACAGGCAGCGGCGCTTGAGCGCGTCGTG
>CALLYN010000769.1 GCA_937858455.1 uncultured Kouleothrix sp. | reverse complement strand
TGGCCGGCAGGAACCTACAGCCTGCGGCAGCTATCTTGAGTGCGCGCTTTTCCGCGTTGGTGTGCTCGGCCTTCGGCAGATAGGTGCGCGGTTTTCCGCGTTGGCGTGCTCGGCCTTCGGCAGATTGGATGTGTTCATTTTCCTCGCGCAGCGCGGAAAATGGACGCACGATGAACACAAAGTACCGTGCTGCCGCAGGCTATACCATAATGAAGAACCGCCGCTTTACGCTCTGCTCTAGCTCATAAGGGACGACAATGACCATAACCGGCGAGGCGATCACATTCCCTGCCCAGAGCATGCCGCAGCTACAGGGCTACCTGGCGCGGCCCGATGGCGATGGGCCGTTTCCGGCGCTGGTGGTGATCCACGAGGCATTCGGCCTCAACGACGATATTCGCGCAATTACCCGGCGCTTCGCAGGCGCTGGCTATGTCGCGCTCGCCGTCGATCTGTTCAGCGGGCGCAGCCAGTTCCTGTGCATGGCCCGGCTGTTCGCCGGCATGCTGCGCAACTCGCTCGACCACGCCGGCGTGCGCGATCTCAAGGACGCGCTGACGTTCCTGGAGCGCCTGCCCGGCGTCGATACCGCCCGCATCGGCGCGGTGGGCTACTGCATGGGCGGCAGCCTGGCGATCGCGCTGGCCTGCAGCGATGGCCGGCTCAAGGCGATTGCGCCCTACTACGCCATGAACCCGCGCCCGGTCGCGGCTGTCGCCCGCGCCTGCCCGGTGGTCGGCTCGTACCCCGAGCGCGATTTCACCGCCAAGGCCGGCAGCGCGCTCGAGGCCGAGCTCGATAAGCACGGCGTTGCCCACGATATCAAGATCTACCCCGCCGCCGGCCACTCGTTCTTCAACGGCGGGCGCAACCACAACCCCGAAGCCGCGCAAGATTCGTGGCAGCGGGTGATGGCCTTTTTTGGCGAACATATTTCCAGCAAGCAGTAGGCAAGCTGCATCTGAAGGAGCGATGTGCCGAAGGCTGAGCGCGCCAACTGCGTAGGTTCTACACATACCGAGGAGAATGACCTTGACGAAAAAAATCGGCATCATGGTCGGCCGCGAGAACACCTGGCCGGGCGCGTTCATCGAAGAAGTCAACCGCCGCAACGAGGGTGTCACGGCCGAGTTTGTGAAGCTCGGCGGCACGCGCATGGCCGAGACGTGCGAGTATGACGTGATCGTCGACCGGATCTCGCACGAGGTGCCCTACTATCGCGCCTTCCTCAAGACCGCTATGATGAGCGGCACGGTTATTGTGAACAACCCGTTCTGGTGGAGCGCCGACGATAAGTTTACCGGCGCCAGCATTGCCACCTACCTGGGCGTGCCGCACCCTAAAAGCGTTGCGCTGCCCACGCACTCGTATATCGAAGGCATCGTACACCACGAGTCGCTGCGCAACCTCGTCGACCGCATCCCCTGGGAAGATCACGTCGACTATGTTGGCGGCTTTCCGCTGATCCTCAAGCCCGCCTGGGGCGGCGGCTTCAAAAATGTGTATAAAGTGCACTCCATCGAGCAGCTCTGGGAGGCCTACAACCAGACCGGCACCGAGTGCATGATGCTGCAGGAGTTCATCCAGTGGGATAAGTTCGTGCGCTGCCTGGTGATTGGCCAGAGCGAGATCCAGGTGATCAAGTTCGATATCAACGCGCCCTACCCGCACCGCTACTTCGACGAGCCCGGCTACCTGACGCAAGAAGAGCACGACAAGGTCGTTGAGTATGCCTTTGCGCTCTGCCGCGCGCTTGGCTACGATATGAATACCTGCGAGTTCGCGCTGAAAGATGGCGTGCCCTACGCGATCGACTTCACCAACCCGGCCCCCGATATGGACTACTGGTCGCTGAAAGATAAGTACTTCGCGTGGGTCGTGAAGGCGATGGCCGATATGTGCATCGCCAAGGCCAAGGCCGGCCGCGTTGTGCCGAGCGAGATGCACTGGAGCAAGCTGCTGAGCCCCCAGAGCGCAACAAAATGACAAGATGAAAGGCCTCAGGATGACACACGTATACATCTTGTCATCTTGCATCTCGCCACGAGGAGGCAGAGGCAATGCTTGAGCAAGCCATTTCCCACTACCACGCGCTGCTCGACGCCGATACCGCGCGCGCGACCCAGGCCCAGCTCACCGCCGAGCAGCGCGCGCGCAACCTGTATTTCGGCGAGCGCCCGCTGGTGTCGGTGCTGCGCCCACGCTTCATTACCCACGAGCAGTATGCGCTGGTGCAGCGCGCCTGCGGTACGGTCACCGCTGCGGCGCATCGCCTGGCCGATGCTATGCTCGAAGACGTGGCTCTGCGCGCCGATCTGGCGCTTACCCCGGCCGAAGAGCGCCTGATCGCTATGCACCCCGGCTACCCCGAGGCCAGCGCGCATTCGCGCATGGATACGTTTCTGACGGTCGATGGCCGCTCGCTCCAGTTCGTCGAGTACAACGCCGAAAGCCCGGCCGCGATCGCCTACGAAGATCTGCTCTCCGATGTGTTCGAGCAGCTGCCGGCGATGCAGCGCTTCGCCGAGAGCTACCAGGTTGCCAAGCTGCCGGCCCGTCAGCACCTGCTCGCCATGCTGCTCAAGGCCTGGGAAGCCTTCGGCGGCACTCACCCGCCCGCCATCGCCATCCTCGATTGGAAAGGCCTGCCGACCCACTCCGAGTTTCTGCTGTTCCAGCAGTACTTCCGCGAGCACAACCTCGAAGCCGTGATCTGCTCGCCCGACGAGCTGCGCTACGCCGACGGCCGGCTCTACGCCGATACCGCCGAAGGTACCGCCCAGATCGACTTGGTGTATAAGCGCGTGCTTACCAGCGAGTTCCTGATGCGCTATGGCGATGCCGTGTTCGAGCATCCACTGGTGCAAGCCTACGCCGCTGGCAGCGTGTGCATGGTCAACTCGTTTCGCGCCAAGCTGCTGCATAAAAAAAGCATTTTCGCACTGCTCACCGACGACGCGCACCAGCAGCATTTCAGCGAAAGCGAGCGCGCCGCGATTGCCCGCCACGTGCCCTGGACGCGGCTCGTGCGGCCGGGCGCCAGCACCTACCAGGGCGAGGCGATCGACCTGCTTGAATTTGCGCGCAAGAACCAGGAGCGCCTGCTGCTCAAGCCTAACGACGAGTACGGTGGCAAGGGGATCGTGATCGGCTGGGAGACTGACGCTGCCGCATGGGCACAGGCGCTGGCCGAAGCCCTGCAGAGCCCGTTCGTGCTGCAGGAGCGCGTCGAGATTGCCTACGAAGACTACCCCGCCATGATCGACGGCGCGCTGCATATCGGCCGCCGCCTGGTCGATACCGACCCGTTTCTGTTTGGAACTGAGGTGAGCGGCAGCCTGTGCCGGCTTTCGACAGTGACACTGCTGAATGTGACAGCCGGCGGCGGCTCGACGGTGCCCGCTTTTGTTATTGCCGAAAAAACCCGCTAATCCGAAATTGCAACCTGCAGCCTGCAAAGCCCGCGAGCCGATCTGTGCGCTGCACGTTGCAATTGGAAAGGTGCTCCCATGAGTATGTACGACCCCATGTCGCCCGACTTCCCGTTCACCATCGGCATCGAAGAAGAGTATCAGGTTGTCGACCCCGAGACGCGCGAGCTGCGCTCGTATATCACCCAGATCCTCGATCGCGGCCAGACAATCCTGCGCGAGCAGATCAAGCCCGAGATGCACCAGAGCATCGTCGAGGTCGGCACCAACCCCTGCCGCACAGTCGCCGAGGCGCGCGCCGAGGTGCTGAAGCTGCGCGGCACGATCGCCAGCCTCGCGGCGGTGCACAATCTCAAGATCGTGGCGGCCGGCACCCACCCGATTTCGTCGTGGATGAACCAGGAGATCACGCCGTTCGAGCGCTACAAAGGGGTAGTCGAAGAGATGCAGCAGCTTGCCTTGCAGCTGCTGATCTTCGGCATGCACGTACATGTCGGAATGCCCAACGACGAAGTCGCGATCGAGCTGATGAATGTGGCGCGCTACATCCTGCCGCACCTGCTGGCGCTGTCGTCGTCGTCGCCGTTCTGGATGGGGCGTAACACCGGCTTTAAATCCTACCGCGCCTCGATCTTCTCGAACTTCCCGCGCACCGGTATCCCGCCGTCGTTTCACTCGGCCAGCGAGTTCCAAAATTACATCAATCTGCTGATCAGCACGCGCAGCATCGACAACGGCAAGAAGATCTGGTGGGATCTGCGCCCGCACCCGGTGTTCGGCACGCTCGAATTTCGTGTCTGCGATATTGCAACCAAAGTCGACGAGTGCATCGCGCTGGCGGCAATTATGCAGGCGTTTATCGTCAAGTTCTACCGCATGTTCGAGCAGAACACCACCTTCCGGGTGTATCGCCGCGCGCTGATCAACGAGAACAAGTGGCGCGCCCAGCGCTACGGCCTCGACGGCAAGCTGATCGACTTTGGCAAGCGCACCGAGGTTGAAGCCAAGGCACTGGTGCACGAGATGGTCGCCTTTGTCGATGACGTGGTCGACGAGCTGGGCAGCCGCAAGGACGTGGAATACCTGCTGACGATGTGCGAGCAGGGCAGCAGCGCTGATCGGCAGCTGCGCGTGTTTAAAGACACCAACGATCTGAAGGCGGTGGTCGATAACCTGATCGCCGAGACCATGGAGTCTGTGCCGGTGGTCGATCTGGCGCACCACGGCATGTAGAAGACGCTACTGCTGCTCGTCGATCTTCTTCACCAGGCCAACCACCAGGCGGATGGCACGGTCGAGCGCTTGCTCGTCGACCTGATCGGGCGTATCGTGGGGGCTGCCGCGGAGCGCTGGGTTGCCATCGCCGTCAACCCCGATCAGCGTCAGGGTGCGCTTGCCCGCTCGGCGTAGCGGGCGCGCGAGCGCTGGCTCACTGGTGTATCGCCGTGGCTCGGCGTCGATCAGCGGGTCGGCGGCCTCGGCCTCGGCTACCAACCGCAGCAGCAGCGGGTCGGCGTGCACTTGTGGCAGCACGCCGTCACGCGTCACGTAGCTCAGCCTGCCACTGCCCAGCGACTCCAGGGCTACAAACATGGTACTCGAATCGAACGGGTAGCGCCGCATCAAATCGGCCAGCCCCGCGCCGCTATCGTGCGCGCCAAGTGCCACGGCCCATAGCTCGGTCTGCTTCAGCGCCGCGAGCATATCGACGCTTTGCAGCAGCGCCGCCAGTGCGGCAGCGTGGTTGGCCGCGCCTGCGGTGGCCGGCGCCCTGGCGAGCTGCAATTCTAACGCGCTGGCGAGCAGCAGGTAGCATGCTGGCGCAAACTGCAGATACCACAGCGCGCGCCGCAGCTCGATCGGCCCGAAGAACGCGCCAGCTCCCAGCAGCGCAATCAGGCCGCAGGCGATCCCGCGGCCGCTCAGCAGCCGCCCTCCCGCCGTCAACGTGCGCGCCAGCCGCCCGCTGGCCGGCGGCGCATCTAGCGGCGCAAGCAGCACAACACGCCAGCGCGGCACGCTGTTGAGCGCGCGCGTCGCTATTACGTTCTGGCTCGGCCGCTTGCGCTGCAGCAGCGGCGCCGCCGGCCGCCATAGCCCCACCAGCGCTGCGCCGAGATTCCAGCAGGCCAGCGCCAGAGACGGAATCGGCAGCCAGTAGTACAGCAGCGCGCTTAGCCAGGCCAGCACCGTAGTCAGCCAGCCATCCCAGCCAATGCCGGTAGGCGCACGAAATGCCTCGGCCGA
This sequence comes from uncultured Kouleothrix sp., assembly GCA_937858455.1. Lineage (GTDB taxonomy): Bacteria > Chloroflexota > Chloroflexia > Chloroflexales > Roseiflexaceae > Kouleothrix. The sequence goes on along the minus strand of CALLYN010000769.1, from coordinate 444 downwards.
GACGCGCAGCCCGGCTCTGCGTAGGCGCCCGTCGATATAGGCGGCCGTCTGCGCCTCGGCCAGCGAAGTCGCGCGGCGCGGCCCGATCTCGCCGGCGATACGGTTGATTGAATCTTGCGGATCGTCGCGGAGGCGCCGCAGCAAGCTGCCCGACTGCAGCTCCGAGCTTGGTTGCATGAGTGGGCCGGTAGGGCGAAACGAGCGTTGCATAGTCGGGATCTTCGATCGTAGAAGCCAGTTTGTACACTTTACCACGAAAAATTGCCAACAGCAATGCGCTGCCAAAATAGTACCAACTCCGTTTGATCGCTTTCTGTTTGAGAAGCCCTATCCGGCTTCGCCGGATAGGGCTTCTCATACCAACTCCGTTTGATTACTTATGTTTTCTGGTGCGGCGTCCGGCTTTGCCGGGCGCCGCACCAGAAAAAGAAATTTCGGGGGCGG
>CALLYN010000768.1 GCA_937858455.1 uncultured Kouleothrix sp. | reverse complement strand
GCGGGCAGCGGCTGCTGGCGCTCGGCGCGCAGCGCAGCCACCGAGCGACGCACATCGCCGAGCGCCTCGTGGGCGAGCTGCTGCGCCTTCGCAAGGATCTGATCGGCGCGCGCGCTGTCGGTGGCCGAAACGCCGCGCGCGGCCTGGATCTGCATGTGGATGGTGGTGAGGTAGTGGCCGAGCCCATCGTGGATCTCGCGCGCGATGCGGTTACGCTCGTGCGCCGTGGCTAGCTCCTCGCGCTGTGAGGCGTAGGCGCGCAGCGCCTGGTTGGCGCGCCCAAGCGCGGCGCGGGCGCGCTCGGCCCTGATTATAAAGAGCATGGCGACGAGAAAGGTGGCGCTTTCGCGCAGCACATCCGGCCAGGCCATGCCCAGATGCAGCAGCGGCAGCGGCGCGCCGATCAGCAGCGTGCCCCAGGCCGGCAGCGCGCGCACGCTCTGGCCGACGATCACCAGCAGCAGAAAGGTGCCGCCGACTATGCTGCCGCTGAATACCGCAGCGCCAAGCGCGATCTGCACCGCGAAGTAGCCCCAGCTCAGCCAGCTGCGGCGGCCGCGCTCGACTGCCGGGAAGGCCAGCGTGCCGAGCAGCACCACCAGCCCGCCGAGCGCTATGGTCGCCCAGCCCTGGCTCAGGCGGCCGGCGATCGCCAGGTCGGCGAGCACCAGCGCGTAGCTGCCGGCGAAGAGCCCGGCGAAGAGGCGGTTGGCGTTATCCGCCTGGCTCGGCGGCGAGTGTGCTGGTTCGCTATCCATAAGCCTGGCCTTGCAGCAAGATCGGGCGCCAAAGCGCGCAAACGCAGCCCCATGGTAGTATCAATGCCGAGCAGCTGTCAACGCACGGCCTGCTCGCATTCGGCCAGTGCAGCGCCGCCGTGCGACACGCGTCGCACCGCGGCGCTGGTACGCGGGAGCGACGCGCGCTCAGCGGGCTGCGGCCAGCACTTCGCGGATCGCCGCGATCACCACGTCGGGCTGGTCGGCATGGATGGCGTGCCCGCTCTCGGCGGCCACAACCACGCGCCCGCGCGGCGAGAGCGCGGCCAGCTCGGCCTGCATCTGCGCCCAGACCTGCTCATATTCGCGCGCTACTTCGGGCGTTACGTCGCCCTTGATCGGCGCAACCGCACGGCCATGGCGCACGACCACCAGCGGGATGTCGCCCAGGCTGTCCGTCCGCGCGGTTGGGTCGGCGTCGCTGGCCTGCATTTCAGCAAGAAACGTGCGGAACGTTTTGCCGCTAGCTATGGTGAGCGCGTGGGCCGCCGCCGCTGCGTCGGCGGGCAGCTGCCCCGACACCGGAACGATCGCCGGGAGCAGCGCCAGCAGCCCGGCATCGCCGGCCAGGCTCATCAGGCGCAGCAGGCGCGGCGCGCCCGCCATCGCGGCGTTGATCGGCGTGGGAAAGCGCGCGCTCTGCTGCTCGGTGGCCGAGTCCACCAGCACCATGCCGGCGACGTCGCTGGGGTGCGCCAGGGCGTACTGCCGGATGATCGGCCCGCCGAGCGAGTGGCCGACCAGCACATATGGCCCGGCGACGCCGGCGCGCTCGAGCAGGCTGTGCAGCTCGCCAGCCATGGCCGCCGCAGTGCGCGGCTGCGGGCTAGCGTCGCTCCAGCCCAGGCCGGCGCGATCGTAGACGCACACGCGCGCCTGCTGCGCGATCGCCGGCTGCACCAGCGACCAGTCGAGGCCGATCGAGCCGCCGCCGGCTTCGAGGATCACGGTCGGGCCACCGCTGCCCTGGCAGCTCAGGTGCAGCCGGTAGCCGCCGATGTCTACGAGCTGGCCGGTCGGTGGGTATTGGGCCCGGATGCGGCTCTTGGCCGCCGCGCCAGCCACCAGCAGCGTGCTTGTGAGCGCCAGCGCGCCTGCGGCAATCCACAGCAGTATCTTGCGCGCCCCGTGCCGCCATACGCGCGTGCGCCGCGCCGCAGGTACGCTTTCCGTCATACTGGTCGCCATCTCGCTACTCCTTTGCTTCGGCCGTGTCCGTTCGTGGCCGTTGAGCCCAGGGTAGCAGAGGCGCGCCACGCCGCCATCACCCCGCCAGGGTGATACGCGGCCCGCGCCTGGGTGATACCAGCTCGGTTTGAGCGCTTTCTTGGTGTGAAGCCTTGGCCGGCGAGTCCAGGCATGGCATCACACATAGGACTTGCGCAGTTGGCGTGCTCTGCCTTCGGCAGCGCGGTGCTTTCCTTGTGGATGTGTCCAATTTCCGCGCGGAGCGCGGAAATTGGACACGATGATCAAAAAGTATCGAACGGGATGCCAGCTTGCCACTTCAGCCCAGCAGCCTGTCGAAGTGCTCCTGGTAGGCGCGCTTCGTGCGTGCGCCGACCAGCCGCCCGACCTCGTGGCCGTTCTTGAAGATGATCAGCGTCGGCGCGCCCTGCACGCCAAACTGAACCATGGTGCGCGGCTGCTCGTCGACGTTCAGCTTGGCGATCGTTATTCTGCCGGCGTACTCGGCCGCCAGCTGCTTCAGGATCGGCTCGATCGCCCGGCAGGGCGGGCACCAATCGGCCCAGAAGTCGACTGCTACCGGCAGGGCAGAGGCCAGCACGTCGGCGGCGAAGCTGGCATCCGTCACGGCGATCGGCGTGCCCACGGCTGTTTCGGTGCTCATTGTGCGAAACCTTTCTTTGGTAGTAGGGCTTTTGCTATTCCCATCCTGAGCCTTCGGCAGAGCGGCACTCTATCTTCAGCTGTGCGCGGTTTTTCCGCGCGGAAAACCGCACATAACAGTCAAGAGCACGATGCTGCCGCAGGCAAAATGCACGCAAGCGAAAGCCCTAGGTAGAAGTAGGACAAACGCATTTGCCCCTCTGGCTCACCTATTTCCAATGAAGCCTGATATACTCTACATGTTCAAGTCGACTGGAAGTCAAGCGGGAATTTCGATGGAAGAGCTGACAATCAGCGAGGTCGCGCGGCGCGCGGGGGTGCGCGCCACGACCATCCGCTACTACGAGAGCATCAGCCTGCTGCCAGCGCCGCGCCGCGCCAACGGGCGCCGCCGCTATGACATCGGCATCCTCGATCGGCTGGCGTTTATTCAGGTTGCGCAGCGCCTGGGGTTCACGCTGAGCGAGATCGCGCTGCTGTTCGGGCAGCGCGACAGCGAGGCGCCGCTCGCGGATCGCTGGCAGGCGCTGGCGCGCGAGAAGCTCGCCGACGTCGATCGCCTGATTCGCCACGCCCACCAAGTTCGGCATGCGCTGCTCGGCGGGCTGCGCTGCGATTGCCCAACCCTCGACGCGTGCATCAACTGCGTACTGAAGCACTGTGCCTAACGCCCAACGCGCGTGTACCTCGGGCTTCGAAGCTGTCTGAAAAGGGAAGTGCGAAGGGCTATGCCCGCGCGCACCCCTTTCAATCAGGCTCTTAGGCCGGGCTGTACAGGCTCAGCGGGAGCCACAAGCGCGGCGTGAGGGTTGGCGAAGCGTCCGTGATAGTGATTGTTCCGGTCATCGCCGGGTGGAACGAGCAGTGATAGGTGTATGTGCCGGCCTGCGCCAGCGCTGTGCTGAAGCTTTTGCCGGGCGCGATCGTCCCCGAGCTGATGCTGAGCGTGTCGAACGTGACGGTGTGTGCAACCGAGCCCTGGTTTGTCCAGCTGACCTGCGCGCCGGTGGCCCCGCTGGCCGTGGCCGGCTGAAACGCGAAATCCACAATGTCGATCGCGGTCGCTGGTACGGCCAGCGCAACCCCCAGCAGATACCCCGCGAGCGCGAGCGCGGCGAACAGGGCGGCGGCGTTTCGTAAGCGCATGATTCTCTCCTCGGTAGCTCCGATCCGGCGTTGTCTGCCGTATATACGTCGTGCGGGCACGCCGCGCATCTCGGCCAGCCAATCTTCAAAAAGTAAATCGTGTTTCTTTGACATGTGCGCGAACTGCATATAGAATGCGTGCCGACACTGGCACGCGCCGGCAGCCGCTGCGCGCTACTTCCGAGGAGCACCGAATGACCGTTACCGCGCAGCTTCCGGCCGAAACCAGCGCCGATGGCGCGTTTGTGCGCCAGGCCTACACCATCCGCGATCGCATCAGCGCCGACGGATCGACGGGCTTTCGGGCCGAGCCGGGCCGCTACCACCTGTACGTCTCGCTGGCCTGCCCGTGGGCGCACCGCACGATCATTGTCCGGCGGCTGCTCGGCCTCGAAGACACAATCTCGCTCTCGGTCGTCGACCCGATCCGCGACGAGCGTGGCTGGGCGTTTCGCGATGGCGATGGCCACAGCCGCGACTCGGTCAACGGCTTTGCGTTTCTCTCCGAGGCATACCTGATCACCGACCCGCACTACACCGGCCGCTACACCGTGCCGTGCGTCTGGGATCGCGTGCGCGGGCGCCTGGTGACGAACAACTTCCCCGACATCACGATCGATCTCGAGACGCAGTTTGGCGCATTCCAGCGCGCCGGCGCGCCCGAGCTCTACCCTGCGCCGCTGCGCGCCGAGATCGACGCGGTCAGCGCGCTGATCTACGACGACGTGAACAACGGTGTGTACAAAGCCGGCTTTGCCACCAGCCAGGCCGCCTACGAGCGCGCGGTCGATGCGCTGTTCGCCAGGCTCGACTGGCTGGAGGAGCGGCTGGCGCGGCAGCGCTTCCTGGTGGGCGATCAGCTCACCGAAGCCGATATCCGATTGTTCCCGACGCTGGTGCGCTTCGACGCGGTGTACTACGGCCACTTCAAGTGCAACCTGCGCCGGCTGGTCGATTACCCGAACCTGTGGGGCTACGCGCGCGACCTGTATGCGCGCCCCGGCTTCGGCGACACGGTGAACTTCGACCACATCAAGCGGCACTACTACATGACCCACGAGAAGCTTAACCCGTCGCGGATTGTCCCGAAGGGGCCGCTGGCCGACTGGGATGCGCCGCACGGGCGCGACACACAGGCGTAGATATGGCGATGCCTCTTTTTCAGGTTCGCGACGCCCTGCCGAGCGAGCGCGACGCGATCCGCGCGCTGACGTTCGCGGCGTATGGCCAGTATGCCACGGCGATGCCGGCTGGGGCGTGGGAGCCGCTGCGGCAGGCGCTGGCGGCGGCGCTGGATGCTGGCGGCCCGGCCGAGCGCATTGTGGCCGAGCAGGATGGGGAGCTGCTGGGCAGCGTGCTGCTGTTTCCGCCGGCTGGCGACACGGCCGATCGGTCGGGCGGGCGCATGCGCTGGCCCGAGCTTCGGCTGCTGGCGGTTGCGCCCTCGGCGCGCGGCCGGGGCATTGGCGGCGCGCTGGTGGATGCCTGCCTGCTGCGCGCGCAGCAATCCGGCGCGGCGGCGCTGGGGCTGTATACCTCGGATAGCATGCGCGTGGCGATGCGGCTGTACGAGCAGAAGGGCTTTCGGCGCGCGCCGGAGTACGATTTCCAGCCGAGCGGCGCCGAGCTGGTGAAGGCGTACTACCGGCCGTACGCCTAGCAGCGCTGCTTTTCAGGTAGCCACATTTGACACGAGCTACGTGGTGGGGTTCGGGGGCGGCTTTTCCGCCCCCGAAAACTTCCCTTTTGGCCAGCTGCGGCCACTGCTGGCAGAGCGGTACTTGTTCATGGATGGTGCTGAGATGTTGGCGCTTTGCGCCAACATCTCAGCACTGCCGCAGGCAGAACCAGCCGATATCGCAGGCGACCGCGTAAGCCCTGTATTTGAAAGAGATTGCGGCTAGGGCTGCGTGCCGAGCAGCTGCTTCAGGGTGGCCCCAAGCTCCTTCAGGCTCACCGGCTTGCTGATATACGCGCTCGCCCCAGCCTCGAGGCAGCGCTCGCGGTCGCCGGGCATCACCAGCGCGGTGAGCGCGACGATCGGCGTTGCCGCGAACTGTGGCTGCGCGCGCAGCCGGCGGATGGCCTCGAGGCCGTCGAGCACCGGCATCTGAATATCCATCAGAATCACGTCCGGCCGGGCCTCGCTCGCGCGCTGCAGCGCCTCGGCGCCATTGCGCGCCGTCAGCAGCCGGTAGCCCAGGAACTCGATATAGTCGCCCAGCGCCGTGACGCTGATCTCGTTGTCTTCGGCCAGCAGCACGGTTCGCGCCGCGAGCTCGCGCGAGGCGTGCGGCAGCGCGGCCGCCGGGTCGTCGGCGTGCGCGTCGGCGTGTTCGTTGGCGTG
>CALLYN010000767.1 GCA_937858455.1 uncultured Kouleothrix sp. | reverse complement strand
GTCGCTGCGCCATTCCAAATCAAGCCCCAACTTCACCGCCAGCCGCAGCGCGTCGGTGGCCTGCGTGCCGAAGACGAAATCGGCCGAAGGCGCGGGTGTTTGATCGATCACAAGAAGCTCCTTCTTACCGGCCGCCGGCGCGGCCCACGCGCGGCTGCTAGCCCTTCACGCCGCCAGCCGAAAGGCCCGACACGAGGCTGCGCTGGAGGTACAGGAACAAGATCACCACCGGCACCGAGACGATCAGCGACGAAGCCGCGAACCAGCCCCACGGCTGGCTGTAGGTATCTTGCAGGGCGAAAATGCCCACCGGGGCGGTATACTTGCTCTCGTCGAACAACAGCGTCTGCGCGAAGATATACTCATTCCAGCCCGCCAGGAAACCGAACAGCGCCGTCACCGCCAGCGAAGGGCGCGCCAGCGGCAGCATCACGCGCACAAACGCCTGGGTGGGGGTGCAGCCGTCGATCATCGCGGCCTCCTCGAGATCGACGGGGATGGTGTCGAAGTAGCCCTTGAGATTCCAGACATTGAAGACGATCGCGCCGGCGGCGTAGATCAGGATCAGGCCAAGGTGCGTGTTGGTAAGACCTAGCCGGTTCAGGATCAGGTAGAACGCGACGATCGACAGAAAGCCGGGGAACGCCTGGAGCGCCAGCATCCCGCCGAGCAGCAGGCCGCGGCCACGGAAGCGAAAGCGCGAGAGCGCGTAGGCGGCCGTCACGGTGATCAGCAGAGTGGCGGCGGTGGTCGAGAGCGCCACCTTGGTGCTGTTCCAGAGCCAGAGCGGCAGCTCGGTCTGCGTCAGCATATAGCGGTAGTTGTCGAGCGTGGCGTTCACCGGCAGCAGCTGCAGCTGGGTAGAATACAGCGTATTGCCGGGGCGGAGCGAGGCCTGCACCACGAAATAGATCGGGAACACCGAAAAGATCGTGCCAAGCAGCAGCGCCAGGTGCAGCAGCACCGCAGTGAGCGGGCGAGTGCGCGCGGTAATCATTCGTATACCCCCTTGGTCGCGTTCGTGACACGGATATACAGCGCGGTGATGCCCAGCAGGATAATAAACACCACGATCGCGAACGCCGACACCAGGCCGAAGCGCTGGGCGCCCTGGAAGCCCTGGTTGTAGGCCCACACCAGCAGCAGCTCGGTGGCGCCAGGCTGGCCGACGCGCTGCACCGGGCCACCCTTGGTCATCAGCCAGACGGTGTTGAACATCTGGAACTGCGCGATCGCGCTCAGGATCACCGCCGGCAGCGCCACCGGGCGCAGCAGCGGCAGCGTAATGCTGAACAGCTGGCGCCACCAGCTGGCGCCGTCGATGCTGGCGGCCTCGTACATATCCGCCGGGATCGACTGCAGGCCGCCCAGCAGAATGAGCATAAAGAACGGGTAGCTCATCCACAGGTTCACGATCGTGATCGCCGCGAACGCGGTGCCGGCGTTCAGCAGCCAGTCGGGCGCGGCGATGCCGGCGGCGCGTAGGATCTGGTTGATCGGGCCGTACTGGCCGTGGAACAGGAACTTCCAGATCAGCGCGGTGATCCAGGTGGGCACCGCCCAGGGCAGGATCATCAGCGTGCGCCAGATCGCGCGGCCGCGAATGGCCGGGTGGTTGAGGATAAGCGCGAATGCCAGCCCGACGACAAAGAACAGCGCGACGCACACTGCAGCGTACAGCAGCGTCTTGGCGAGCACAATATAGAAATCGGATTGGGTCAGCAGCCGGGTGTAGTTATCGAAGCCCACCAGCTTGTACTTGCCCTCGGCGAAGCGCGCCGGGCCGTTGCGGTTGGTGAACGACATGTACAGGTTATAGAAGATCGGCAGAACATTCACGATGACAATGCCGAGCAGCGCCGGCGTGAGGTAGGCTGCGGCGGTGAGCGTTTGCCGCTGGGTTCGGCCGCGCGCGCGCGCCGACGCCGGCGCGGGCTGTGCTGTTGTGAGTGGCTGAGCCATAGCATTCCTCCGGAGGTTGGCCGGCAGCCGCGAGCAGGTTGCCGCTGGCGGCTGCCGGTAGCCGGCCTACTTCAGATCCTGGGCCTTCTCGTTGAACAGCGCCGCGCCATCTTTGATCGCCTGCTCGGGCGGCGACGCGCCACTCCAGATCGCCTCGAGCGTCTTGGCGATCGGATCCCACATCGCGTCGATAAACTGGGTGTTCGGCAGCGCCACGCCGTTGGCCGCCTGGCCAATAAAGCCGGCGATAATCGGGTCGTCCTTCACCTGCTCCTGCGCGGCCTTGTTTGCCGGCACCTGCTTGTTCACCTTCGCGAGCGCGGCCTGCACATCGGCGCTGCCGTAGTACTTCATCAGCTCGACGGCGGCCTGCGGGTTTTTGGCGTTGGCCGCCAGCATCAGCAGCTTGACGCCGACAAACGGCTTGCCAGGCTGGCTCGAATTGCTCACTACCGGGATCTTCGCCAGGCCGACGTCGAGCCCGGCCTTCTGGTAGTCGGCAATCGCCCACGGGCCGTTCATAATGATCGCGGCCTTGCCCTCTTTGAACAGCGTGTCGGCCACGCCGTAGTCGATCTCTTTGGGCATGATCGTGCTGAAGCTTTTGATCAGATTCGCTGCCTGCAGGGCCTTGTCGCTGGCAAGCTCGGTGGTGCCGTCGGGGGTGACGAGCGTAACGCCCGAGCCCTGCCACCACGGCGCCGAGAAGTAGGCGTCTTTGGGGTTATACACGAACAGGTACTTGTCGGGGCCGTTGTAGGCCTTGGCTTTGGCCAGCAGGTCGTCGGTGCTCTTGGGCAGGTCGGCTTCTTTGATCAGCTTCTTGTTGTAGATAAAGGTGATCGCCTCGAGCGACTCGGGGATGCCGTAGACCTTGCCGTCGTAGATCATGGCCGCGCTGGCCACGTCGGTGAAGTTCTGCTTCAGGTAGTCGGCGGTGATGCCCAGGCTATCGACCGGCTGGATGGTGCCGCTGAGCGCGTTCTTGCCGATCTGGTCGTCGACCCAGCCGATCAGGTCGGGGCCTTGGCCGCTGGGCACGGCTACCTGCACCTTGTTGTTCAGGTCGGGCACGCGCAGCAGCGTGATCTTTACATTGTTCTTGCCGGCGTAGTCGGCGAAGGCTTTTTTGATCGCCTCGTAGTAGTCGCCCTGCCAGCCGTGCCAGATCACGATTTCGGTGCTGCCGCTGCCGAGCGCGTCGGGCGCGGGCGTTGGATCGGGCGCTTTGGTCGGCTCGGCCGCAGGCGCGGCGGTGGCAAGCATGAGGTTCAGCATGGGCGACCACAGAATACGGAAGACCGGATCCCGTCGCGACGGCGACGACCGGTCTTCGCGCGGAGCTCCGTCGGGGCTTCCTTCGGCTCGATCGCCGTTCGGCCATCACGGACGACCTCGGCAATCGGCTCGGCTGCCGTACAATCCGTCCCTCACTCTGCCGGGTTCCC
>CALLYN010000766.1 GCA_937858455.1 uncultured Kouleothrix sp. | reverse complement strand
CGACATCGCCGGCGAGCCGGCCGGGCCCGAGGGAGTGCGCCTGGCCGCGCCGATCTACGGCCAGCCCGGCCGCGAAGGGCCGGCTCTGGCGGTGGTGCTGCTCGAGCTGGGCGTGACGAACCGCTTCGAGCAGCAGGCCGTGCAGCACGTGCTGGCCGAGCTGATCGACCACATCTGGCCGATCTGCGCCTATGCCAGCATCCGGCTGCTGCTCGACGCCAGCGCCAACCGCGCGCTCTACCGCCTGCGACTGAACGACGTGCTTGATGTCGTGCTCGACGCGCTGTGCAACCGGCTCGGCTTCTCGTTTGCGCTGATCTCGCTGGTGGACGAAGACACCCAGTCGATCACCACCGTGCGCGGTAAGCATGTCGCTGCCGGCTGGGTGGCCGACTCGCGCCACGCCCTGAGCAGCTCCGACATTCTGGCCGACGTGCTGCGCACCGGCAAGATCGAGGTGATCGACCATTGGGACGAGCGCTTCGACCGCGCGATCTGGCAACGCTACGATCACGAGTCGATGATACGCGTGTGGGTGCCGCTCGGCCGCATTGGCGTACTCGAAGCGGGCTACTACAAATGCGAAAAAACCCAAGTCGCACGTTTACTAATTGAGCTACTCAGGCAGTACGCGCGCGAAGTGACGGCGGCCATCCAGAATGCGCAGTACTATGAGCGCGAGCTGCACCACGCCGAGCTGATGGCGCGGCTGCATACCGCCAGCTGCGAGATGCGCGTAGGCCAGCGGCCGGAAGAGACCCAGGCGCTGCTCGACCGCATCGCCGGCTCGGCGCTCGAGCTGCTGGGCGCCAGCATTGTGCTGCTGTATGCGCTCAACAACCGCGACGGCACGTTCGCGCGGCCGATCCACGCCGGCACGATCATCGGCCGGCTGCCGCTCAGCCAGCCCGACCAGCACGACACTCACGACAATATCGTGCGGCATATCGCGCAGGTGCGCGAGCCATACTACCAGCCCGACGCGCAAACCGACGCGCGGCTGGTCGGCGGCGAGCTTGCGGCCGACCCTACGACAAGGCATCGTACCTTTGCCGAGCGGCAGAAGATCGTCTCGTTCGCGGGCGTACCGCTGCTGGCGCAGGGCAACCTGTTGGGGGTGCTGTGCGTGAACTACCGCGAGCGGCACCAGTTCAGCGCCTACGACCGGCAGGCGATCGAGCTGTTCGCACAGCAGTCGGCCGCGATCATCGCATCGGACGCGCTGGCGCGCGAGCAGGAGCGCCGCCGGCTCGAGTACGACCTGCACGACTCGGTGAAGTCGAGCGTGCGCGGCATGATCTTGTTCAGCCGCGCGGCCTCGGCCGCGATGATCGAGGCGCCCGAGCAGGCCGAAGCGCACCTGCACCAGATTCGGCGCATTGGCTGGAACATTCTGTCGGATGTCGACATCGTGCTGAAAGATCTCTCGACCGCCGGCTACGACAGCGCGGCGCTGCGCGAGCACATTCAGGCCGAGCTGAAGCGCCTGGCAGGCAGCAACGCCGGCAAGATCAGCCTGGAGATCGACGACCCGCCGCCGCTGCCGATAGCGCAGACGCGCACGCTGCTGCAGCTGATTCGCGAGGCGGCCCTGAACGCAATCGAGCATGCTCAAGCGCAATCCATCCACATCCGCGTGCGCTGCGACGACAGCAGCATTCAGGTCGTCGTCGGCGACGACGGGCGCGGGTTCGAGCCCGGCGCCATATCAGCGGCCGGGCGGCATCGCGGGATCGAGATCATGCACGAGCGCATGGCGCTGATCGGCGGCCAGCTCAGCGTCCGCTCGTCGCCCGGCCACGGCACGATCGTTACCGGAGAACTGCCGTTGAAGGAGAGGGGCTATGACTCAGGATGATCAACCTGGAATAATCCGCATCATCGTGGCCGACGACCACCTGCTGTACCGGCGTGGCGTCTGCGCGGTGCTCGAGCCGTTCGTCGCGCAGGTGCACGTGGTCGGCGAGGCGTCGACCGCAGAGGAGACGCTGGCACAGGCGCGGCAGCGCCAGCCCGACCTGGTGCTGCTCGACCTGCGGATGCCCCAGCGCAGCGGCGTGGCCACGCGGCCGGCCTGGGAGCACGGCGTGGAAGCGATCGGCCAGCTGCGCACGCTGGCGCGGCCGCCGCGCGTGCTGGTGATGAGCTACATCGACGAGCCCAAGGTGCTGTTCGCCGCGCTGCGCGCCGGCGCGCACGGCTACATCAACAAAGGCGACTCCTACGATGGCGCGCCGCTGGTGGACGCCATCTGCCGCACAGTCGGCGGCGAGGCGATCTATGGGCCGCTGGTGGCCCAGCTGATCCGCGACTACCACCAGCGCGAGCAAGAGTCGCTCCCCCCCGCCGAGCGCCTGACGCCGCGCGAGCGCGATGTGCTCGAGCTGCTGGCCGAGCGCAAGTCGAACCAGGAGATCGCCAAAGAGCTGGTGATTGGCATCAAAACCGTCAAAACGCACGTGGCGAGCATTCTGGCCAAGCTGCACCTGAACAGCCGCCACGAGATTCCTACGTACGTGCGGCTGCACAACGGCGGCAAGCAGCAGTAGGTAGGCACCAGCGCGCACTCCGAACGACCTGGCCGCCCGCGATGGGCGGCCAGGTCGTTCTTGCGACCTAGGCGCGGGATCGGTCGCGGGCTGATGTGCGCGCCCCGGCTTTAGGCTATGCTACATATGCAAGTAGTTAGGATCCGGTGAATACGACAGGAGGTTGAGATGCAACTTGTCGCAACACGACCACAGCAGCAAGTACTGACACTGCGGCGGCACCCGCTGGTGCTGGTTCCGCGGCTGGCGCTGTTGATCGGCGCGCTGGTGCTGGTGGGGGCAATCAGCACGCGGCAGCACAGCCTCGGTCTGTTCATGCTGGGCACAGTGCTGCTCGGCGGCGCGATCGCCGCGCACGTCACATCCTGGTGGATGTACACGATCACCATTCGCTACGACCGGGTAAAGGTGCGGCGGCTGCGGCTGCTGTTCGTGCGCCACACCACCTACGCCCTGCCAGGCCTGCGCGGCCTGACCTACGAGCAGCAGATGTTCGGCAAGCTTTCGAACACCGGCACGCTGATACTGACCCTGCCCGACCGGACGCTACGCTTCACGATGATCACGCCATACTCGGCGCTCGACTCAATGCTCGGCTGGTGAGCCAGGGTTCATCGATCGAACGACACCACCAGCCCGGCATCTGCCGCAGTCGCACAGCGATCGTGAAGCACACATACGCTTCGCGATCGCTGTGCTGTTCCACACCAGGCCAGCACAGCGAGGACGACAGCTTCATTGGGGCGACAAGATCCTGCCGGCGATACGCCGGGGACTGGAGGACTCCGATGGAACAGCCTTTCGCTAGCGCGCCGAATGAGCAGCGCCCATACCCCGACCCACTGCCGCCCAGCTTCCGGCTGAACGGCCGCTACCAGGTTGCCCGTATGCTGGCCAGCACCAACCTGAGCACGGTGTATCGCGGGATCGACCTGCGGACGCGCGTGCCCGTGGCGATCAAGCGGCTGTCTACCCAGCTGCGGCCAGGCGGCCTGCCGCGCGCCGAAGCGCAGCGCGCGTTCGTGGCCGAGGCGCTGCTGCTCAAGTCGATCGATCACCCGCAGGTGCCGCGGATGCACGACCTCATCCGCGACCACGGCGACTACTTCATGGTGCTCGATTACATCGGCGGCCAGCGGCTCGACGCGCTGCTGGAAGACGAGCCGCTGTCGCGCGAGCGCGCCGTGGCGATCGCCCGCAGCCTGTGCGCGGCGGCCGAGGCGCTGCACCGCGCCGGGATCGTCCACGCCGACATCAAGCCGAACAATGTGATCGTGCGGCCCGGCGACCGCGTGACGCTGCTCGATTTTGGGCTGGCCCGGCGGGTAGGCCAGCCGGCCGCGCTCGACGCCGCGATGGGCACCCCGCCGTATGCGCCGCCCGAGCAGTGGCTCAGCGAGCCGCTCGACGCGCGCAGCGATGTCTATGCGCTTGGCCACGTGCTCGGCGAGCTGGGCATGGTGCAGGCTGGCACGGCTGTCCCACAGCGTGGTGTAGACCGAGGTGCCGATGGCGCCGGCACACTCGATGTGGAGGAATCGTTCGACCGTGCCTGGCGCCGCTTCGATGACGCCGGGCGGATGCTCGAATTCCAGGCCCGGCACACGCGCTCCCTCGCCCAGCTGTCGGAATCCCACGCTTCCGACGGACGCTGGCAGGAGTACGCGCTGCATGGCCTGTCGATGGACACGAACCCGGCCATCATGTGCCGGGTCGACGGGCCGGAGGTGGCGGCACTGAGCGCTGCCTTCATGTCCATGTGTTCTCTGGTCTTCGGCCCGAGCTTCATGCCCAACAGCGCCCATGAAGCAGACGATGACTGAAGGCCAACGAAGACTCCCGCATCCGTGAATCGAACGCGCAGAGTTAGGGTGTGCCCTCCACTCTGCGTCGTACACACCAGGTTCTTAGTTGCGCGATCGCTATTCGAGACCGTGTACCCGAAGTCGTAGCACTTGTTTGTCGCGACATCCCAAAGCGTGCCGACCTGGCCCGCATCACCGCGCCGACGCTGTCGATCGGATGCACCCATGACGCGATGGTCGGGGCGAGCCACGCCCGGGCAGTCGCCGCGCTCGTGCCCGGAGCGTCCTACGCGGAGGTCGACGCGGGCCACCTCGTGGTCTTCGAGGCGCCGCAGGCCCTTGCCGCGGAGCTCGACGCGTTCCTGCCCTGACCGCCGAGACGCCTGGAATGGTCGCTAAATTCGGACATATTGCTCTTTTGACGACCATTCCAGGC
>CALLYN010000765.1 GCA_937858455.1 uncultured Kouleothrix sp. | reverse complement strand
CGCTGCGCGCCCCCGCCCAGGCGAGCGACGCCGGCTGGATGGCGCTGGCCCAGGCGCTGGCCGCCGCGCTCTGGCCGGTGCCGTGGCTGAAAGAGATGGCGCGCTTCTACGAGGCGCTGGGCGAGCGGCACCTGCGCAGCGCGACATTCTTTCTGCTGGTGTGGGACGTGCCCGCGCCGCAGGCCGACGCGCTGCTGGACTCGCTCGAGCACACGCTTGGCCGCCGCGTGACGCTCTGCGACAGCCTGCCGCCAGCGCTCGCCGGCGCGTACCGCGTCGACGAGCAGCGCGCCCAGCTCGTGCCCCAGACGCCCGGCCAGCCCTACATGGCCGTGCTGCGCTCGCACGACATGAACGGCGCCTGGGACGCGCTGACGCTGCACACGCTGCTGGCGCTCGACTTCGACGTGGCGCTGGCGGTGGACGTGGCGACCTTCTCGCCCGGCCGCGTGATCAAGGAGCTTGAGCTTGCCAAGCGCACCGCCGAGAGCGTGATCCGCGACGGCAAAGACGACCCCGTGGCGCTGCGCAAGCTCCAGCAGGCCAGCGCGGGCATGCACCGGCTCGACACCGAGAGCCTGCACGATGTGCAGGTCGCCGTGCTGGTGAGCGCCGACACGCCCGCGCGCCTGGCCGCAAACGTCGCCAGCGTGCGCGACCGGCTCGGCAGCAGCGTGCGGCTGGATCTGGTGGCCGGCGCCCAGGGCGAGCTGATCAAGCTGTGGAGCACGCGCAAGGCCAGCGAGATCGACGCGCCCCTGCGGCGCTACACCGTCTGGTCGCACGGCGTGGGCTGCCTGCTGGGCGTGCTCGGCTACCACCGCGCCAGCCGCACCGACGGGCTGTGCTGGGGGCTCGACATGCTGCGGCGCGCCCCGCTGTTCTACGACCTGTTCGCCGATGATCAGGCGGCGCACGGCGTGGTGCTGGGCAAAACTGGCTACGGCAAGAGCTTCTTCCTGAACGTGCTGACGCTGCGCGCCGCCGCGCAGCTGGGCTACCGCGTGGTGGCGATCGATGCGTTCCGCAACGGCGCGCGCATCGCGGCCGCGGCCGGCGCGGGCGCGGCCTGCCACTGGCTCGGCGTGCATACGCCGATCAATGTGCTCGACGTGGTGTTCGACGAGCGCGACGGCGAGTGGCGGCCGTTTCAGGTGCAGCACGCGATCGGCCAGCTCTCGCTGGTGCTCGGCAAGGTTGCGCAGGTGCGCGCCGGCGACGAGAGCAAGGAGACGCTGGCGCCGTACGTGTTCAGGGACGAAGAGGAGGGCGTGCTCGACCGCGCGCTCAGCGACCTGTACGCCGGCGTCAGCCCGCGCGCGGCGCCCCAGGCGATGCCGCTGCTGAGCGATCTGATTGCCGAGCTCGAGCGCATCCGCGAGCCCGAGGCGCGCGACCTGGCGCGCCGGCTGCGGCTGAAGCTGTTCGGCAGCAGCAGCGGCGCGCGCCTGAACGAGCTTGGCAAAAGCCTCAACGTACCCAGCCAGGTCGATTGGTCGTTCGGCTACGATATCAACTACTTCGACTTCTCCGAGGTGCCCGAGCGGCTGCGCGCGTTTTACTACGCCCATATGGTCGGCGCGTTCAACCGCTTCATGCGCGACCCGCGGCGCGACACCCGCCATCGCACGCTGTTTCTGCTCGACGAGTTTCATTATGTCACGCGCGTCGAGGCAGTCGCGCGCCTGGCCGCCGATATCTGCAAGGTGGCGCGCAAGTACGGCATTGGCCTGATGCCGGTCGATCAGAACCCGGCCACGTTTCTCGACAACAGCTATGGCCGCCAGATCTTCGAGAACGCGGTGGCGAAGTTTCTGTTCCACCTCGACGACCTGCCGGCACGGCGCATGGCCGACGCGATCGGCGACCTGACGCCCGATCACGTGCGCTTTCTGGCGCAGGCCGGGCGCGGCCGCTGCCTGGCGGCCTTCGGCAACGACGTGTATCACATGCTGGTCGAGGCCAGCCCGCAAGAGCTGCGCTCGCTGCGCGGCTCGTAAGCCCGAGCGGTGGCGATCCGCGCTACCGTGCGCGGCCGGGGGCTTGGCGTCGCCAAGCAAGCCTCGGTGATTGAAAGGAGAGCAAGACATGCAGCTATTTCGGCTCGAGACACCCGGCCCGCCCGGACGGCCCGAGGCGCTGGCCGAGGGCCTGCGCCGGCACCTGGCGGTGGCGCCGCTGCTCAATATTGCGGCGCGGATCGGCGCGCGCCAGCAGGTCCTGCCGCCGCTCGGCGCTCATCGGCACCATCGTCGGGCAGTGGTGGCTGGGCGTGACGAACACGAAGCCGGCGTTCTCCGGGATCGCCGAGGTGACGATACCCTGCGGGTCGACCGGGATCGGCAGCGTTTCGGCACCCGCCAGCCGGAAGATCGAGCGCGCGTCCGGGTAGCCCGGATCCTCCATCGCCACCTTCG
>CALLYN010000764.1 GCA_937858455.1 uncultured Kouleothrix sp. | reverse complement strand
GAGGGCGGCCAGCCGCCCGGCCTGCGGCCAGCTCGGCGGCGCGCGCCGGGCAAGATCATCGTGCGCGTGCTGCTGGCGCTGGTAGTGCTGGCGCTGGCGGCCGCGCTAATCTTCTACCTGCGGCTACGCGCCGTGAGCAGCCAGATCGTGGTGCGCGACGTCCGGCCAAACGCGCCAGTGGTGGCACCGCTGCTCGGCGGTATGAACGTGCTGATCGTCGGCGTTGACGAGCGGCCCGACCACCCTGAGGAAGGCGTGCGCAGCGACACGCTGATTGTCGCGCACCTCGACGCAAACGGCCGCTGGGCTAGCCTGCTCTCGATCCCGCGCGACAGCCGCGTGAATGTGCGCGGCATAGGCGAAACCAAAATCAATGCCGCGTATGGCCAGGGCTACGCCGCCGCCGAGGCGCTGTACGGCTCGGGAACCACGCCGCAGGAGGGCGGAATGGCGCTGGCGGCGCAGACCGCCGAGCAGCTCTTGCAGCTGCGCCAGCGCGGCCAGACGATCGGCGCAGTCGCTCAGATCAACTTCGACGGCTTCGCCAAGCTGATCGACGCGCTCGGCGGCGTCACGATCGACGTGCCAAACGCGATTGTCGACGATGCATACCCCACGCCCGATTTCGGGATCATGCGGGTGGAGTTTCAGCCAGGCGTGCAGGAGATGAATGGCGAGCGCGCGTTGATCTACGCCCGCACCCGCCACGCCGACAGCGACTTCGGGCGGGCCGAGCGCCAGCAGCAGGTGCTACGCGCGATCGCCGCCAAGCTGCGCGCGCGCGGCGCGCTGGGCCAGCTGCTGTTCGCGCCAACCCTGCTGAGCAGCCTTGAGGGCGCGGTGAAGACCACGCTGCCGATCGCGCGGCTCGACGTGCTGGCGGGCCTGGGGTGGGTCGGCAGCGGCATTCGCCCCGACGAGATCGGGCAGACGCGGCTCAGCCCCGAGTCGGCGCCGAACTACCGCGAAGAAGGCTCGGATCTAATCTGGGACCCGAACGATGTGCAGAAGGTCGTCGACGCGTTTCTGACGCGCCCGAGTGAGGCAGCCGAGGCGGCCACGGTGCAGGTGCTCAACGGCACCGAAGCGCCTGGCCTAGCCGGCCGTAAGTCGCTCGAGATCGAGAAGGCCGGCTTCACCATGGCGCCGGCCGGCAACGCGCCCAGCAGCGACGTGCCGAAGACGATTGTGTACGACGTGACGGGCAAGCCGCGCACCAGCCAGCGGCTGGCCCAGCTGCTCAAGGCCGAGCTGCGCCAGGGCGCGCCCGAGGGCGCGGCTGCCGGCGCCGACATTGTGGTGGTGCTAGGGGCCGACGCAGCGCGCTAGCGGCGCTGGGGCGCTAGCGCATGGCGTTAAGCTGGCGCCTCAGCTCGGCGATCTGGGCGTTTTTCGCATCGATCTGCTGCTGCACCTTCTGGCGATCGCGGTCGTTCGACTGGATGCGCCGCAGATCTTCGAGCTTGTATACATCGCTCTGGGTAAGGTCGATCTCTTCCTCGAGCACGCTCAGCGTCAGCTCGGCGATCTGGCCGTCCAGCGCCTGGCTGGCCGGCTGATCCGCGCGCTGCCGCAGCTCTTCCAGCCGCTCTTTGCGCAGCACCAGCAGCTGCCTGCGCTGGTCGGCATATTCCCTCTCGGTCTCCTCAAGCAAGATCAGCTCGCCAACGCCGGCCTGCAATTTGGCTTTCTTGTCCTGCAGGATCGCGCGCTTGCTGCGCGTGGCCGCCAGCTGACGATTCAGCTCGTTCAGCCGGTCGTCGTAGCGCGCGCCTTCGGCTGCGCCGCCCCCGGCGTTGATGTTGATCGGCGAGTTCCCAAACTGGTTGTTGTTGCCGATCGACACGCTGATGCCGCCCTGGGCGGGCTGCGGCGTGCCCGGCTGGCCAGGCGTGGGCGCTGTGGCGGCAGCCGGCGCGAACAGGCGCGCGTCGGGGGCGCGGGTGTAAACGGTGGGAATGCCCCAGTCGGGGTTACGCAGCCCCGACGCGAACATGACCTCGCGCCGCCCACGCACTACACAGGCGTCGATCGGCTCGCCGTCGACCAGCGCCTGATAGAATTCGTCAGCAAACGGCCGGGTAGCCTCTTGTGGCGCCTTAAACTGCATGGCGATCACCGCGCCGATGTTTGCCAGCATCAGCGCGGGCGCGATGCTGCGGTACGGCTGGGTGGTGAGCTGCGCGCTATTACACGCCTCCAGCACAATCAGGCGCAGCATGCTGTCGCTGAGGATGATGCCCAGCTCGCGCGCGCCGATCGCGTCGGGCACTCCGCCAGCGTCTTCAAACACCAGCTGCCCGCTGGTGCCATCGCGGTTGAGCTTGCCATGGCCGATGAAATGCCAGATATGAAAGCCCTGGCGCAGCAGCTGGTTGAAGCGGCGGCGCGTCAGGTGCTCTTCGACGTGCAGCTGCACCACGCCGGCCTGCTCGGCGCTCGCCACGGTCGCGCGCAGCTCGGCAAGCTGGCTGGCCGGGTCGAATTTCGGCTCGGTGATGGCGGTAGTCACCAGGATCTTGAGCGGGCGCGGCGTGTCGAGCACGGGCGGGTTGCTGAAGCGCGGCAGGTAGCGCACGATCGGCGTATCGAGCAGCACCAGCGGCTGATGCTCCTCGTCGCACAGAAACTCCCACGGCAGCGCCGCCAGCGCCGTCTGCGCCGGCTCGATGCTGAGCCGCAGCCGCAGCCCTTGGTCGGGGCGCAGCTTGCTGCGCGCGGTGATATACGCGTCGCGCACCTGGCCCTGGAAGAGCGCGCCGAACAGCCGACGGCCAAGCTCCGTCAACATATCTTCGTCGGTCTGAAAGTTCTGCAGCTGGTCGACGAGCTGCTGGAAGGCCGGGTCGCCGGAGGGCGAAACAAATACCCCGCGCGCGTCGCCGCCTACCAGGTCGCAGCGCACTATCACATTCGCGCGCGCACTATCGAGATCGATAAATTCAATTTTGAATGGCACGTATTCTTTCGCCATGTGTTTCCCCATCTACGCTGGCCAGTTCGTTTCAGGTGCATGGTACAGGGATCTCGCGGCTTTGTGAAGCGGTATTTTTACTGTGCGCCACCATCGGCGCGCGTGCTTGCATACACATCCGGCGCGCAATCGGAATGAGCCGCCGGCTCATGCTAGCGCGCGCTGGGGGTAAAGATATCGCCCGGCAGCAGGGTGTAGTCGGCCTGGAATGGCCACAGCACCACGCCACTGGCCTGCGCGTCGCGCGCCGTCTGCAGGCCCAGCTGCAGATCGCGCGCCAGCTCGGCCGAGCCGCGCTTGGCGCCTGCGCCGGTGGGGAAGCCCAGCTCGCTCACCAGCATCGGCTTAGCCAGGCCGAGGGCGCGCAGCTCGTCGAGCGCGCGGCGCAGGTCGGCCGGGAAGCCCTGGCCGTAGTACCAGTGCGCGGCGTAGCGCCCGCTGTCGTAGGGGTCGTCGTCGTAGTAGTGGAACGAAAACACGTCCACCACGTCGGCCAGGCGCAGGTCGGCGCGCTCGGGCCGGAAGTAGTTCTTGCCAAACCCCAGGCTCACCGTCGTCAGGCGCGCCGGGTCGAGGTGCTTGACCTCGTCGTGGATGGCTTTGATGAAGTGCAGCCGCTCGTTCGCCAGCGGGAAGCAGAGCGGAAAGTCGGCGTTGTCCCAATCCCAGCAGCGCTGATCGACCGGCCCGCCCAGGTCGATCTCGTTGAACAGATCCCAGGCCAGCAGGCCGGGCTTGCCAGCCAGGTGCTGTACGACAGGGCGGACATGCAGATCGAGCGCGGTGGCGTAATCGTTGGGGTGAAAGCGATCCTGCGGATATTTGGCGAGCAGCACCGGCAGCACGTAGATGCCGCGCTTGCCGGCCTCGGCGATCAGCTCATCGAGGTGCGCCAGCGGCTGGGCCATGCTGTAGTTCGGGTCGGCCGCGCGCGCGCCACCAAACACGTAGTAGTTCAGAAAGACGCGCACGGTATTGACGCCCAGGGCGCGCAGGTGCTCGAAGTCGGCGGCGATCGGCGCGAGCTCCCATGGGCAGTTGCCGTCGGCGCCAAACTGCAGCGCCGAGCACTTGGCCAGGTCGGCATTGGTGGGATGAATATAGTTGACGCCGCGCACCTCAAGCACAGCCCGGCCGGCGAGCAGCTGCTCGCCGCGCGCGGCCACGGCCGGCAGGCCCTGGTCTACGCGATGGAGTTCGAGGCGGCCGCCGATCATGCGTTCTATGGCGTGGTGTTCCAGCAT
>CALLYN010000763.1 GCA_937858455.1 uncultured Kouleothrix sp. | reverse complement strand
GCCCGGCAAAGCCGGGCGCCGCACAAGAAAAAGAAAATTCGGGGGCGGCAGTGCCGCCCCCGAACCGTCACCATAATCCAAAAGAAAATTCGGGGGCGGCAGTGCCGCCCCCGAAAGAGCAAAGGTAGAGGTTGGTGGTGCCGAGGGGCCGCGCTAGCCGCGCGGCGGCTCGACGATCTTAAAGTTGGCGCCGGCCGGGTCGAACACGGCGGCGATCCGCCCAAACGGCGATTCGTCGATCGGGCCGAGGATCTTGCCGCCAAGCCGCGTGATCGTCGCGGCGGTGGCCTCGACGTCGGCTACCGAGAAGTAGGTGACCCACTGCGGCTGAAAATTGCCCCACGATGATTGGATCTGCATAATGCCGGCGAGCTGCTCCTCGCCATGCTTGAGCACATAGTACTCCATCCCGCCCGGCATCGGGTCGGCGGTGGCGCCCAGCAGCGCGGTGTAGAAATCGCGCGCGCGCTTGGCATCCGAGGAGTACAGCTCGTACCACGCCGCCGAGCCAGGGTCCTCCGTCACCTGCGAGCCGACGTGGCTGCCGGCCTGCCAGAAGCTAAACATCGCGCCGGTTGGATCCTGGAGCGTGGCCATGCTGCCGAAATCGCCCACGCTCATCGCCGGGTACACCACCTTGGCGCCTAGCTCCGTCGCGCGCGCCACGTCGGCCGCAATGTCGTCGCTGGCGAAGTACAGGCTCCACGCTGCCGGCGGCGGCTCGCCCGGCTGGTTGCCAACGATACCTGCGACTGTGCGCTGCCCCAGGCGCGCCGTGGTGTAGCCGCCAAACTCCGGCCCGCCGACATCGTACTCCCAGCCGAAGACCTCGTGGTAAAACGCGCGCGCCGCCTCGGCGTCGGGGCCAATCACGTCGATCCAGGTGGGCGTACCAGCCGGCTTCGCAGTTGTATACGTGGCCACGATTCCTCCTCGTGTGCTCCATGCCCGGCCCACCAATGAGCCAGGAAAACAAATGTTCGTATACACTATTGTATCATGCCCGTCAAGATCGATAGCGTTAGCGTGGTGAGGTTAGGGTGGCGTCTTTCGCCCCCCTCTCGCGCGTGCGGGAGAGAGGGTAGGGCCGACTTCGCACGAGCCCTGGTAGTTGGCGGCCACGAATGTGGCCGCCAACTACCAGAAAGAATGATATTTGGCGAAACTTCGTCGCTCCAAACTACCCTTTCAGACAGTCTAGGATTATATTAGCGGCGCCAAGAAAGATATTGAGGGCGCTACGATTATCTTAGCGAGCGCATGAGGGCTTGTGGGCATGGCTATACACGGTATTGAGGCGCCTATGAAAGCTATTGGGCATGGCTATACACGGTATTGAGGCGCCTATGAACGATTTTGGGGCGTTTATCCCATGCCCTGGCCTGCGCCGGAAGGAATTGAGCGGCGCTAAGATAGATATTGAGGGCGCTACGATTATATTAGCGGCGCTAAGATAGATATTGAGGGCGCTACGATTATATTAGCGGCGCTAAGATAGATATTGAGGGCGCTACGATTATATTAGCGAGCCCATGACAGCTTATGTGCCCACCTATACAAGGTATTGGCGCGCCCATGAAAGGTATTGGGCCGTCTCCATGGTTCGCGAGGCGCTCGACGGTAGGCCTGGCGCGGCCTACTTGGCGATCAGCCGGCCGCGCCGGATGATCAGCTGCTGATCGGCGAGCAGACCGGCCTCGGGGATGACAAAGTCGACGTTAAGCGACGAAGCGTTCTGCCCACCGAGATAGCGGTTTTCGCCAAATGCGACAAGCAGCGTACCGTGGCGGTGTTCGTCGATGAGCGGCCAGCCAATCGTGCGTTCGACGTACGGGTTCAGGCCGATGCCGATATGGCTGATGCGGCGCGGCTCGCCGCGGTGCTGATCGAACAGTGCCGCGAGCTCGGCCGCGCCGTCTGCCGCGTCGATTGCGCTCACGCGCCCCTGCTCGAAGTGCAGCGTCACGTCGCGCGCGGGTCCAGCCTGGGGAAACCACAGGCTGCCCTGGCCTGATGTTTCCACAACCGTGGTGTAGACTGCTCCGGCCGGCAGGTTCTGCACCGCCTGCGTGCCTGCCGGCAGACTCTCGGCTGCCGGCATGGTTCCCGTATCGCTGAGCCAGCGGCGACCAGCCAGGCTCAGCTGGAGGCTGCAGCGCGCGCCGCTGTGAATCGTCAGCGCCTGGGCCTGCGCGAGGCGCGCCAGCACTCCGCCGGCGGCGCGTGCGAGTTCATCCGGTGGCGCACCGAGCGCTGGGATGATCATAGCGTCCAGCTCGGGCAGGGCAATGCCAAGCTGCGCCGAGCTGGCTGTGCTCGGCACGGCCGCCAGCAGGTAGGGGATACAGCGGCGCTCTTCCTCGAGCGTCAGCCGCTCGATCGCCTGGCCCCAGATATCGCGCGCGGGCGACGCAGGCAGATCCGGAGCCGCCGCGCTGCCTGCCAGCACGATCATACGATCGGTTATTGCCAGCCAGACGCGGCGATGCTGATCGTAATGGGTTAGCAGTGCCGGGTCGGTAGTGGCCAGCAACTGCCGCAGGTACTCGGGCGGGAAATACTGGAACAGTGGGGTAGCGCCGCGCCGCTCAACCGCGAGCAAGATCTCCTGGCTGATCTCGATGCGCCCCGCCAGATCGCGTAGCTGAACCAGCTCGCCCGCGCGCACGCCAACCGCGTCGACTATGCGCTCGGCCACGCGCGCCCACTGATCGTTCATAGCTTCTCCTTGCTTTGCCTGAAAAGCAGCATACAGTATCGGGAAGTAGCGCGCTGCGCAGCGTGTGGCTGTGCAAGCTGTGATATGTGAGCAGCAGATAGCAGGTGCTGCACCGGGGTGGCCGCACCGGCCTACGGCTTGTGGAGCGCGGCGGGTGAGGGCGTGGCCTGCTGGGGAACCGGGGAAAAGCTGTAGTACACGATCACCACCAGCAGCACCACCACAAAGATCGCGTAGCTGGCGAGCGGCACGTAGAAGCCAAGCAGCATGGCGACCAGGTAGCTGCTATTCACAAACACATACATAAAAACGGTTTTGTGCGCCGCCTTGTAGGTGTAGCCGCTGCTCAGCTCGGGGTGCGCGCGCAGGTACCGCAGCACCACCACGCCGGTGCCGTTCGCCAGCATCAAGTTCAGGGCATAGATCACAATCGGCAGCGGCTGCAGGGGGTAGCGGCCCAGCAGCGCCGTGGGAAACGGCATAAAGCTCACGGCCAGCAGGTAGATGAAGTTGATCCAGATCAGCCAGCCGTCGATCTTGCTGACCAGCTGCAGCGACTGGTGGTGCGCCAGCCAGTACACCCCGATCACGCCGAAACTGATCACGTAGGCGAAGATGCGCGGCAAACCTGCCAGCAGCGCCGCCGCGAGCTGGCCGTACTCCACATCGGGCACGCGGATGTCCAGTATCAGCAGTGTGATCACGATCGCGAACACGCCGTCGCTCAACGCCTCGAGCCGGTTTTTGCTCATGCCAATGCTCCTGCATACAGTTTCGACGCCGGCTATCTTACCAAATTTTGCGGCGGCCACTGCCAGGCCCGGCGCTGGCCCCGAACTTGCACGGATGCGAGCCTGACGGCATACAAAGGAGGGATGGAAAAGCATGAACCAGCAACAGCCGCCGCTTGTGACACTGAACAACGGCGTACGCATTCCCCAGGTCGGCCTGGGTGTCTTTCAGACCAAGGAGGGCGCGGAGGTTGAGCGCGCGGTGAGCGCCGCGCTGGCGGCGGGCTACCGCATGATCGACACGGCGGCGATCTACCGCAACGAGGCCGGCGTCGGCAAGGCGGTGAAGGCCAGCGGGCTGCCGCGCGAGGAGATCTTCATCACCACCAAGCTGTGGAACGCCAACCACGCCTACGACGACGCGCTGCGCGCGTTTGACGCGAGCCTGAGCAAGCTCGACTGCGAGTACGTTGATCTATACCTGATCCACTGGCCGCTGCCGATGGAGCGCAAGTTCACCGAGGCGTGGCGCGCGCTGGAGACGCTGTACGAGCAGAAGCGCGTGCGCGCGATTGGCGTCTCGAACTTCAAGCCGGCGCACCTCGACGTGCTGCTGGCGGGCGCGGCGGTGGTGCCGGCGGTGAACCAGATCGAGCTGCACCCGATGCTTCAGCAGCGCGAGACGCGCGCCTACTGCGCCGAGCGCGGCATCGCCGTCGAGTCGTACAGCCCGCTGATGCAGGGCGGCGAGGCGCTCGGCCACCCGCTGGTTGCCAACCTGGCGCGCAAGTATGGCAAAACAGCCGCGCAGGTGATCTTGCGCTGGCACGTGCAGAGCGGCTTGATCGTCATCCCTAAATCGACGCACGCCGAGCGTATTCGCGAAAACTTCGACCTGTTCGACTTCGCGCTGGCCGACGACGAGATGGCGGCGATTGCGGGCATGGACAGCGGCAAGCGCATTGGCGCCGACCCCGACACTGCCGCGTTTAAGTAGCTGGCGTGGTGGTGCGGTCGCTTTGCAACCGCACTACCAGGGCAGGGCTCGTGCAGCGTCGGCCCTCACCCCCCTTACCCCCCTCTCCTGAACGCGGGAGGGGGGGATTATTGTTGGCTGTGTGGTGCGGTCGCGGCCGCGACCGCACCACACAG
>CALLYN010000762.1 GCA_937858455.1 uncultured Kouleothrix sp. | reverse complement strand
CGGCTCGGCGGCGCAGCCGGCCACGTCGCAGCCGGCCTGCGCCAGCGCCAGCGCGATGCCCGCGCCGATCCCGCTGCTCACGCCCGTCACGATCGCCCGGCGATTGGTCAGATCGATATTGAGTGTCATAGGTTTTGAACCACAGAGACACAGAGAACACGTGCTTTTGGTTCTTTCGCCTCTGTGCCCTTTGTGCCTCTGTGGTGATTACAATTGGTCGACCGGCTTGCGGCGCTCCCAGCCGGCGCGGAACAGCGGCAGGAAGTTGTTCGGGTTATACGGATGTTTGGCGATCTCGTCGTAGTTCAGGTCGGTGCCCCATCCCACACGGTCGTCGCTCAGCTCGATATAGCCATCGCGCACGACGATCGGGTTCGTCAGGATCTCGGCGCTCCAATCGTCGTTGAATTCGTCGAAGATCTCGTGGATGAAGAAGTTGGGCGTGGCGGTGTTGAGGTGCGCGCACACCAGCGAGCACAGCGGCCCCTGCGCGCTGTGCGGGGCGGTCACGCCGTTGTAGGCGTTGACCATGCCGCACACCTGCTTCGACACCGTGATGCCTAGGTACTGTGGCTCGAGCTGGATGATCTGCACCGCGCCGTGCGACAGCAGCTCGCCGAACTGCTGAGCGCAGTAGTAGTCTTCGCCGCAGGCCACCGGCACCGGGCTGCGCCGCGCCACTGCCACCATATCGCTGATGCGCTGCGGCGGCACCGGCGCCTCGAACCAGCTAGGGTGGTAGGGCGCCATGGCCTCGGCGAACTGCAGCGCGGTGTGCACGCTGAAGCGGTTGTGGCCCTCCACCAGGATGTCGACATGCGGGCCTACCGCGTCGCGCACGGCGGCGATGATCTCGATCGCCAGGCCGAAGTCGGCGCGATCGACCACGCGCCACGCCGGGCCGAACGGGTCGAACTTGAGCGCGGTATAGCCGCGCGCCACCACGTCTTTGGCCTTGTCGTGGAAGCTTTGCGGCTCGCGCGGGCCGCGGTACCAGCCGTTCGCGTACACGCGCAGGCGCTCGTGGCAGCGCCCGCCCATCAGCTTGTAGGCCGGCTGCCCGGTGGCCTTGCCCATGATATCCCAGCAGGCGAACTCGATCCCGGCCAGCGCCGCGCCCTGGATCTGCCCGCCGTCGGAGTACACTTCGCGGAACAAGCGCAGCGAGTGATTCTCGACATCGAACGGCTCCTGGCCGATCACGAACTGCTTCAGCTCGTGGATGGCGGTCTCGACGGTTTTGGCGAAGCCGTTGAGCGTAGCCTCGCCAATGCCATGCAGGCCGGCGTCGGTATCGACGCGCGTGAACACCCAGTTCTTCCAGGCATTGCCGACGATATAGGTTGTCACGTTGGTGATCTTCATACGTTTAGCTCAACCTCCAGCCACCATGTGCGGCGTGCGCCGGCGGGCAGCTCTTCAAACAGATTGTACGCCGTCACCGCGTCGGCGAGCGAGTCTTGCGCGCCGATGCACGGCTCGAGCCCCAGGTTGTAGTATGGCGCGCCGCCGTCGAGGCCGAACGCGCCGAGGTTCAGCCACACGGCCACCTGCGGCAGCAGCGCGGCATCCCAGCGCATGCGCAGCTCGCCGTCGTGCGCGCGCAGCGCCGCCCAGCCCTCGGCCAGCGGCTCGCTCCACAGCTTGATCGCCGCGCCGGCATTGCGCTCGGGCAGCGCCGTCAGGTCCACCACGCCAGCGCGCCCTGGCACGCTCAGCGGGAAGCTCAGGCCGCGCTCGTGCAGCACGCCGCCGGGGGTGAAGCGCACGCCGTGGAAGCGCGCCGCCGCCGGCAGCAGCAGGCGCATCCCCGGCTCGATCGCCAGCAGCGGGTGCGCCGACCAGATCCAGCGCAGCGGCGCGTCGCCGGTATTCGCCACGGCATACTCAAGCCGCATGCGCGCCGACCCCGCCGCCAGCCGGATCGTGCGCTCAAAGGTGTAGGGCAGCGCGATACCGTGCCAGCGCGCGCCGATGCTCACGCCGCCATCGGCCTGCTCGATCGCGAGCGCGGCGGTCTGGCCCCACAGCTCGCCGTGATCCTGCACTGCCGCGCCCTGCCAGGGCGGCGATGGGTAGGCGCAGGCCGACACGCTGGGGAAGCACTCGTCCCAGCCGCCGGTGTCGGCCACGGCGGTGTACACCGCGCCGTGCGGCACGCGGCGGTAGGCCAGGCGCGGGTGCCGCCACAGCCACTCGCGGCCCGAGCGCCCGTCGCGCAGGCTGCCGAGCTTGCCGCCCAGCTCGGGCACGATCGACACGGCCAGCGCGCCGGTGTCGGCCTCAAGCGCCTCGAAGCCCTCGACGTTGCCACGAGTAACTACAACATCACGCATATCGGCAGTCTTCTTCAACAATCGCCAGAAGCACCCAGGAGCTACGCGCCTGGCGCGCTCCGCCTTCGGCAGAGCGCGCCCTGATGACGGATCGGTGTGCGGCTTTTTCACGCTCGGCGCAGAAGAACCGCATACAGCAGGATGGCAAGTACCTTAAGAAGCTGTCTGCAAAGGGTGGTTTGGAGGGACGAGGCCTCTCCAAACGCCGCTCTTTCTGGCAGGTTCTAAAGCTCGTCGACGTAGCGCGACGAGAACTGAACGTGTGTGAAGCGCTCGGGGATGTGGGTATCGAGCGAGCCGTGCGGCGTCCAGCACCAAGCCGGCTGTGGCTCGGGCAGCGCGCCGGCCACGCCCAGCTTCTCGAAGCGCCCAAAGAAGATCCGCCAGACATCGCCGTCGCGCGGCGGCAGCGCGCGCTCGCCGGCAAGCCAGCCCATGTCGGCCCACGGGAACGCCAGCTCGACGCGCCAGCCACGGTCGACGACCGAGCGGTCGTTCAGCGTGCCATCGACAAACACGGCGCTGCGGGCGCCGGGGAAATCCCAATCGACAAACGCCCAGCGCGCGCCGCGCGGGTGCGTGCCCCACCAGAAGCTCTGGCCGCTGCGATCGTAGTTGCCGGCGAACGAGAGCGCCTTGCGCCCGAGCAGGTCGAACTCGGGCACGTCAAAGCGGCTGCCACGAGTGTAGGCATCTTGCCAGATAAAAAACACCTCGTAGATCGTGCCGCGCGCGTTGATCTCGAACTCGTAGTAGCAGTCGCCGCCGTCGATAAACACCTCGACGTCGTTCTCCATAAAGATCAGCGAGTCGCGCTCGGTGAGGTGCGCCTCGACAAACGGCTCGTCGATCCAGAAGCCGACGTACAGGTTGTGCTCATCCCACAGCGCGGCGGCGCGCGTGTCGAAGAACGCCGGCTCGCCGGTGACCATATCGACAAAGCGCGGCGATCGCGGCGCGCGCTGCCAGGCCGCGTGATCGAGCCGGCCGTCGAGCGCGGGCGGGGTGCGTGTGCGGTAGCAAGTGTAGTCGGCGGGCGGCATAGGCGCTCTCACGAGCCTGGCCCGAGCCAGGCGGCGAATTCGTCGAGAAACTGCTCGACCTGCGCGATCTCGCGCGCGTCGAGCGCGTAGGCCGGGCTACGGCAGTAGTCGCTGGCGATAATGCCGCGCCGCTTCAGGATCAGCTTTTCGGCCCGCACGATCAGCTCGACGCCCTGCATCCAATAGCTGATATACGGCAGCAGCCGCGCATGGAGCGCCGCGAAGCCGGCCGGGTCGGCGTGCCACAGCCGCCACAGCTCGGCATACACCTCGGTGAACGAGCAGCCCGGCTGAATGCCCACCGCGCCGCGCGCCAGCACGTCGGGCATCTGCACGCCGGCGTAGCCCACCAGCGCGCCCAGGCGCCCGGCCGAGCGCTCGACCAGCTGCGCGACATAGCGGCCGGGCGGCTGGGTTTCGACTTTCACGAAATCGGCGTTGGGCAGCTCGTCGCGCAGCCGCAGAAACACCTCCGGCGCAATCCGCACGCCCGTCTGCGCCGGCGCGTACTGCACGATCACCGGGATGCGCACGCTGCCGATCACCCGCCTGAGGTGCGTCATGATCGCATCTTCGCCCGGCCCGAGGAAGAATGGCGGCAGCAGCATAAGCGCGTCGGCGCCCTGGTCTTCGGCGGCGCGGGCGCGCGCGGCCGCAACCTCCCAGCTATGGTCGGTGATCGAGATCACGCCGGCCACGTCGGGCGAGGCGCCGGTTTCGGCCAGCAGGAGCGCCTGCATGCGCGCACGCTCGGCGTCGGCGAGCTTGTAGAACTCGGTCGCCAGCCCGAACAGCGTCAGGGCGCGCGCGCCGCTGCCCAGCAGGTGGCGCACCAGCGCCACAAAGCTATCTTCGTCGAGCGCGCCGGTTTCGCTGAACGGCGCGGCGACGATCGGCACGATCCCGTGTATCTGTTTCGGCATAGCCACCGCGATCCAGCTTCTGGCGGGTGGCGGCCATATTCGTGGCCGCCACCCGCCAAAAGTGAAGTGCGAGGGGCATAGCCCCTCGCGCACCGCCTTTTCAAACAGGCTCTTATACCGGCAGCAGCTCCGAGAGCTGCTCAGAGGCAATCTGCGGGCTGGTAGCGTGCAGGTAGCACGACGTCGCCTGGTGCTTGTTCAGCTGAAACAGCGGCGGCGGCGTGACGCACTGCTCCATGGCGAACGGGCAGCGCGGCGCGAACTTGCAGCCCTCGCCGTGGCTAGCGCCCTCGGACTCCCTGGCCTTTATCTCAGTCTCGCCCCAGCGGCGGCTGAGGTCGGGCCAGGGGATCGAGTCGATCAGCAGGCGCGTATACGGGTGCTGCGGGTTTTTGATCACCGCGTCGACATCGCCGGCCTCCATCACCGAGCCGCGGTACAGCACAATGATCGACTTGGCGATATGGTAGGCGGTGGTGAGGTCGTGGGTGATATAGATGATCGAGACGCCATGGTTGCGCTGCAGGCTGCGCAGCGTTTCGAGAATATTCGCGCGCAGTGAGGCATCGACCATCGACACCGGCTCGTCGGCCACCAGCAGTTTGGGCTTAAGCACCAGCGCGCGGGCCACGTTGATGCGCTGGCGCTGGCCGCCCGAGAGCTGGTGCGGGAAGCGGCCCAGAATATCTTCGGGGCGCAGGCCCACCGCCGTCAGCGCCTCTTCCATGCGGTCGCGCGCCTCGGCCTTGTTTTTCGCCAGCTTGAACTTCTTGATCGGCACCGTCAGCAGGTGGTCGACCGTATAGAACGGGTTGAACACCGCAAACGGATCCTGGAATACCGCCTGCACCTCGCGCCGGAACGACACGCGCGCTGCGCCGCTGAGCCGGCTGATATCCTGGCCCTGGTACAGGATCTGGCCCGAGGTTGGCGTGATAAAGCCCAGCAGCAGCATCGCCAGGGTGGTCTTGCCGCTGCCGCTCTCGCCCGCCACCGTCATGATCGTCGGCTCGTTCTCGGCGAGCTTGAGCGACACATCGTTGAGCGCAGTGGTGGAAGTGCGCGAGAGCACGCCGCGCGAGTAGGTTTTGGTGACGTTCTTCAGCTCTAGTAAATCTGGCATGTTCAAGCCTTTTCGGGGTATAGATGGCACGCCACGCGCCGCCCATCGTCCAACGTCTCAAGCTCGGGGCGTTTTGTTGTACACACATCCATCGCGTGCGGGCAGCGCGGGTGAAACGCGCAGCCGCTCGGCAGGCGCAGCAGCGAGGGCGCCAGGCCAGGAATACCCTGGAACACGCCCTTGTTGTCGAGGCTCGGCAGGCTGCTGATCAGCGCCTGGGCATACGGGTGCGCCGGGGTCGTGAACATCTGGCGCACGGTGCTCATCTCGGCCAGGCGGCCGGCGTACATCACCGCCACCTTATCGACGAACTGGGCCATCAGGCCCATGTCGTGGCCGATCAGGATCACGGCTGCGCCGATCTGCTTCTGCACGCGGTCGATCGTCTCCATCACCTGGCGCTGCGTTACCACGTCGAGCGCGCTGGTCGGCTCGTCGGCGATGATCACCTGGGGCTTGAGCAGAATGCCGATCGCGATGCAGACGCGCTGCTTCATGCCGCCGCTGAGCTCGTGCGCGTACATCTTGTACACCGACGGCTTGAGATCGACCGACTCGAGCGCGCCGACGCAGCGATCTTCGACGGCGAACTTATCGGCCTTAGGGTCGTGGGCGCGGATCGCGTCGGCCATCTGGTCGCCGATGCGCATCACCGGGTTAAGCGAGTTCATGGCGCCCTGCGGGATGTAGGCGATCTTGCTGAGGCGCGCCTTGAGCATGTCGTCATTCGAGAGCTTAGTCAGGTCGGTATCGCCGACGATCACCTGGCCGCCCTCGATCCGGCCGGGCGGCTTGATCATACGCATCATCGCCAGCGCCATGGTGCTCTTGCCCGAGCCCGACTCGCCCACCAGCCCGAGCTTCTCGCCGGCACTAAGCGCGAGCGTCACGCCGTTGAGCGCAATCGCGCGGCCGGTGTCGGTGTAGTACGAAACCTGGAGATCAATTACTTGGAGAACCGGGTTCATGGATGCACTACTCCGTTCTGCGCACGCGCGGGTTTGCCAGCTCGTCGAGGCCCATATTGATCAGCGCCAGCGAGCTAAAGATCAGCACCAGCCCCAGCGCCGGGAAAACCGGCCACCACCACCAGCCATTGAAAAAGGCCGACTGCCCTTGCGCAGCCCAGATCAGATTGCCCATGAGCGGCTCGCGCAGCGGGCCAAGGCCCAGCACCGAGAGGTACAGCGACGCGAACAGCGACACAAACACCTGGTTCACAAACGCGGCAGCGATGAACGGCAGCAGGTTTGGCAAGATCTCGCCGAAGATGATCCCCACATCGCCCACCCCCGAGAGCTTCGCCACCGAAACAAACTGGCGCTCTTTCATCGAGAGCACCTGCGATCGGATCACCAGCGTCGGCCCCATCCATGCCAGCAGCAGCACCACCACCGCCATGGTGTAGATCGTCACCGAGCGCTTGTCGAGCGAGCCGGCGATCACCACCTGGAGCAGGAATGCCGGGATGGGCGTGAGGATCTGGCAGATGCCTTTGATCAGCGCGTCGATCAGGCCGCCGAAGTAGGCCGAGATAAAGCCCAGCACCACGCCGATCAGCGTGCCGACGCCGCCGGCCAGCAGGCCGATCACCGCCGTCTGCCAGAGGCCCACCACCATCGCGGCCATCAGGTTGCGGCCGAAGAAATCGGTGCCAAGCGGGTATTTCAAGCTCGGCGGCTGCTTCGAGCGCACCGACAGCGGGTAGGCTTGCTTGGTGTCCACGGTCAGCAGGCCAAACACTGTGAAGCTGATCAGGAACAGCAGGATCAGCAGGCCGAACACTAGGCTTTTGTTGCGGCGCAGGTAGCGCAGCAGCAGCGTAAGCCGGCCGGGTTGCTGTACCTGGGGTTGGGGAATGGCAATCGTTGTCATCCTGGCCTCTCTATGCCTCACGAATGCGCGGGTCGAGCAGCGGGTAGAGCAGCTCTACGAGCACCATCAGCGACGCGACCGCAATAGTAATGAAGAGCACAATGCCGTAGATCACCAGGAAGTCGTTCGACTGGATCGCGGCAAAGAGCACCTGGCCAAGGCCGGGCAGCCCGAAGAACTGCTCGACCACAATGCCCGACACCACCACATTACCCAGAGCCAGCGCCAGGCCGGTCACCTGCGGCAGCAGCGCATTGCGCAAGTAGTAGTTGCGGAAGATCGTATAGCCGCTGAGGCCTTTGTGCTCGGCAAAGTTCACGTAATCTTCGCCCTGGATCGTCACGCCCATGCCGCGCATCGAGAGCACCCAGCCGCCCACCGTGCCGAAGATCAGCGAGAGCGCCGGCAGGATCTGGTGGCGAGCTACGTCGAGGATGAACGAAAACGACCAGTCGGGGATGCGCCCGGTGGAGTAGGCGCTGCCGAGCGGCAGCAGCTTGAGCCGGAACGCGATGAAGAACAGCAGAAACAGCGCCAGCAGCACTGGCGGCACGCCCTGCAGCAGCACAAACGGCGTCGCGATCGCCCGCAGCCAGCTCGGTGCGCGCGGCCAGGCCGCCACTGCCCCCAGCAGGTTGCCGAGCACAAACGAGAGCACGGTGGTGACAAGCAGCAGCGTGATCGTCCACGGCAGCGACTCGGCGATCAGATCCCAGACGGTTTTCGGAAACTGGTTCAGCGACACGCCGAGGTCGAAGCGCGCGATGCTGCCGATATACTCGGTATACTGCTGCAGCAGCGGCTTATCGAGGCCGAACTTGGTGTTCATCGACGCGATGATCTTTTCGAGGTCGCCGGGCGAGAAGCCGCCGGTGCGCGCCAGCTGGGCGAAGCGCTCGCGGATCGGGTTTTTGGGAGACAGGCGCGGGATGAAGAAGGTGATCGTCGAGGCGGCCCACACCACCAGCACAAGGAACAGCAGCCGTTGGATGATTCTTCTAGCGCTCACGATGGTATCCTTTGCACTCCAGGCGAATCGGTTGCCGAGCGGCGCCCGTATGGGCGCCGCTCGGCAACCGGTCAGGTCCTTACTGGGCCGGCTTGAGCTGGGTGATCACCAGCATACCGGTGTGCGCCCAGAAGGCACCGTTGGTGCCACCGGCGACGTTGGCCTTGGTCGGCCAGTTGGTCCAGTAGGTCTGGTTGTAGGGGATGCGGTGCAGCCACTGGATGATCGGGATGTCGATCGTGTCTTTCCAGTAGATCTCGAGCAGCTTGACCGCGTCGGCCTGGAACTTCGGATCGTCGCTGCCGAGCGGGGCCATCTCGTCGAGCAGCTTGTCGTAGTCGGGGTTCTTGTAGCGCGAGAAGCGGTTGTTACCGGCCGAGGTGCCCACCGACGCGCTGTAGCGGCTGTGGAACAGCTCGAACGCGGCGTACGGATCCTTCAGGCTGGCGCCATGGCCGAACATGTACAGGCCGGGCTTGCCGTCGGCCATGTTCTGGTAGGCGTCGGTGCCGAAGTTGACGTTGGCGTCGAAGCCGGCAGTCTTGAGCATCTCGACGAGCACCGGCACGATGTCCGAGTGGATGCCCTCAAAGCCGTTGATCACGGCGTTGACCGTCTTGCCGCCCTTTTCCCACAGGCCGTCGGCGTTCTTGGTGAAGCCGGCCGCGGTCATGAGCTGGGCGCTCTTGTCGAGGTTGAACTCGCGCGGGTTGTACTTGGCCTCCAGCGCCTTGACGGCTGGCTGGTCCACGAACTTCTGCAGGCCGGGGTACAGCGGGAACGGATAGATCGTCGAGACCTTCGCGCCGTCGTACACCACCTCGTCGATCTTGTCGCGGTCGATCGCCAGGCTCAGGGCCTTGCGCACGTTCGGGTCGTTGTACGGCTCGATCTGGGTGTTCATCCACAGCGAGTTGGGCCACCAGTCGAGGTAGCCAAACGGCGGCTCGTTGCCGGTGTGCGAGGTGATCTTGGGGTTCGAGTCGAGCAGCTGCTTGGCGACCGACGAGCGCACGTCCAGGATGGCGTCGAACTCGTTGTTGACCTCGCGCTGCACCACGATGTCCATGTTCTGGCCAACCTGGCCGCCGATGTTCACCATGACGATGCGCTTGACTTCGGGGAGCGCCTCGCGGCCGGCCTTGACCGCCCACCAGTCCTCGCGCAGGTCGAAGATCTTCTGGTTCTTGTCCCACTGCACCAGGTTGTACGGGCCGGAGTGGGGCATCTCGAGGCCGCCGGCGAAGGCGTTCACGTCGGCCTGCTTGCTCAGCACGTGCGCCGGCACAATCGGGATGCCGGTGTCGAACTTGAGCGTCAGCACCTCGAACTTGAAGCGCGGCGCGGGGATCTTGAACGTGACGACCACGGTCTTGTCGTCGACCTTCTTGACTTCCTTCAGGTACTGGTCGAACTGCGCGTGGTACGCCAGCTTCTCATTCTTGGCCTGGCCTTCGAACGTGAAGATCACGTCGTCGGCGGTCACGGGCGTGCCATCGCTCCAGGCAGCGTCTTTGTTGAGCTTGATCGTCAGCTCGGTGAAGTCGGGCTTGGTGTACTCCATGCTGTCGGCCAGCCACGGGATGTCTTTGTCGGCGAAGATCCCGAAGTAGTACAGCGGCTCCCACAGGAAGGCGTTGCCTTCCTGGTGGGTGTAACCAGGCACGGCCCACGGGTTCGTCACGCCGATCGGCGAGCTGATGCTCCAGCCGAGGTTGACGGTGCGATTGCGCGGAACGTCTTTGAGCGGGCCAGCCGAGAGCGGGCCGGGCTCGGCGGTCGCGGCCGCAGTCGGCTCGGCGGCAGGAGCCGCAGTGGCCTCGGGCGCTTTGGTGGGTTCGGCAGCGGGAGCCTGAGTCGCCTCAGGGGCGGCGGGCGCCTGAGTCGCTTGCGGGGCAGCAGGTGCCTGCGTGGCCTCGGGCGCGGCCGGAGTGCCGCCACCACACGCCGCCAGCACCATCATCGTAACGGCCAGAATGATCAGAAACTTGAGCTTGGTCATGGTTTGCGTCTCCTCCATTGGAGTAGTCGATCGGCTGGATTGATCGATCTGCATGCCACCATCGCGTTCGCTGGGGAGAGTGATCTGATCAGTGCTTCTTGGCAACACCTCCTTACGCTGCTTGTTCACTTTGCCTTTTTTTGACGGGGCGTTTATAATTCTAGGCGATGTGCGGCTTGCTGTCAACTGCGATGTGGCAGGTTTTCGAAACCGATTTCAAACCGGTGCTCCACACGCAGTGCGGCCAAGTCATTTGATCAGTTGTGGAGTTGCTGGTATGAGTGCATCGCGCGACACAGTGCGGGCGTGGGCCGAGACGGTCAGCATCCCCTCGTATGGCACCGGCCAGCCCGACAAAAACCCCATGTTTTTGGAAAAGCGCGTGTACCAGGGCAGCAGCGGCGTGGTGTACCCGCACCCGGTCGTCGATCGCGTCTTCGACGAGCGCGCGAACCAGCCCTACACCGCGGTGTTTCTCGAAAATCGCTACCTGAAGATCATGATCCTGCCCGAGCTCGGCGGCCGGGTGCAGATGGCGCTCGACAAGACCAACGGCTACCATTTCATCTACTACAACCAGGTGATCAAGCCGGCGCTGGTGGGCCTGGCCGGGCCGTGGATCTCGGGCGGGATCGAGTTCAACTGGCCGCAGCACCATCGCCCCAGCACCTTCGCGCCGCTCGACTGGCGGATCATCCACGGCGCCGACGGCAGCGCCACGCTGTGGTGCTCGGAGATCGAGCGCATGTTCTTTACCAAGGGCATGCACGGCTTCACGCTCTACCCCGGCCGGGCCTACCTCGAGATCAGCGTCCAGCTCTACAACCGCACCGGCACGCCGCAGTCGTTTTTGTGGTGGGCCAACCCGGCGGTGCACGTGAACGACGACTACCAGTCGGTGTTTCCGCCGGATGTGCACGCGGTGACGGACCACGGCAAGCGCGACGTGAGCGATTTCCCGATCGCCACCGGCACGTACTACAAGGTCAACTACGCACCCGGCACCGACATCTCGCGCTACAAGAACATCCCGGTGCCGACATCGTATATGGCCTACCACTCCGACTTCGACTTCGTCGGCGACTACGACCACGGGCGCCAGGCGGGCATGCTGCACGTGGCCGACCATCACCTGGTGCCTGGTAAAAAACAGTGGACGTGGGGCAACAGCGATTTCGGCCGGGCCTGGGATCGCCAGCTGACCGACGACGACGGGCCGTACATCGAGCTTATGTGCGGCGCCTTTACCGACAACCAACCCGATTTTTCGTGGCTGATGCCGGGCGAGGAAAAGCGCTTCAGCCAGATTTTCATGCCGTATAAGCTGATCGGGCCGGCGACCAACGCCAGCCGTGATGTGGTGTTGCGCCTGGAATGCGCCGGCGGCACGGCGCGGGTTGGCGTTTATGCTACCAGCCCGCGCGGCATCCGCGCCGAGCTGTGGCACAATGCCGGGGCGGGAAGCGCGCGGCTCTGGGAAGCCACCGCCGAGCTCTCGCCCGATCAGGTGCTGGCCGAGTCGGTCGCCCTGCCCGCAGACACGCGGCCCGAGCAGCTGACGCTGCGCGCGCACGACGCCGCAAGCGGGCGCGAGCTGCTGGCGTTCACGCCGCCGCCCGATACGCGGGCGCCCATCCCGGCGCCGGCCAGCGCGGCCAAGCCGCCGGCCGAGATTATATCAAACGAAGAGCTTTTTCTCAACGGGCTGCACCTCGAGCAGTACCGCCACGCCACCTACGCGCCCGAGCCGTACTACGAAGAGGCGCTGCGGCGCGACCCGCACGACAGCCGCTGCAACAACGCTATGGGGCTGCTACTGTACCGCCGCGGCAAGTTCGCGGCGGCTGAGCCGTTTTTTCGCGCGGCGATCGCCAGCCTGACGCGGCGCAACCCGAACCCCTACGATGGCGAGCCATATTATAACCTGGGTTTGGCGCTTGCAATGCAGGGCCGCGACGCCGCGGCGTTTGACGCGTTCTACAAGGCCGCCTGGAACGCCGCCTGGCAGGACGCGGCATTTTTCGCGCTGGCCCGGCTTGCCGCGCGCGCCGGCAATTTTGAACAGGCGCTGGAGCTGGCCGCCAGCGCGCTGCGCCGCAACTGGTCGCACCACCAGGCGCGCCACCTGACGATCGCGCTGCTGCGGCGGCTGGGCCGCGCCGACGAGGCGCAGCGTACGGCCGAGCTGGCGATCGAGCTCGATCCGCTCGACCTGGGCGCGCTGCACGAGCAGCAGCTGCTAGGGCGCGCGCCGGCCGCGCGCGTGCCGCTGACAGCCCACAGCGCCACCGAGCTGGCGCTCGACTACCGCCACGCCGGGATGTGGGCCGAG
>CALLYN010000761.1 GCA_937858455.1 uncultured Kouleothrix sp. | reverse complement strand
CGGCTTTGCCGGGCGCCGCACAAGAAAACACAAGTAATCAAACGGAGTTGGTATACGATGCCCTGCCCGGCGAAGCCGGGCAGGGCATCAGAAAAAGGAAGTGATCAGCTGGAGGTCAGGCCGGCGCGTGGCCATTCGAGGCCGGCAGCGGGCCGGGCCGCTTCAGCACCGGCGGGGGCGCGGCGGTGATCTGCTCGATGATCTGGATCACGCGCGTCGCCAGCATATCGAGGTGCGCCATATCGTCGCGGCTGACCATCCCGGCGTTGCGGATGGTGTCGAAATACCAGCGCGCGTGGCTGATCATATGGTGGCGAGCCACGCCGAAGCGCGGCATGATCGACCAGCCCCAGCGATACTCGCGCTCGATCACCAGCGTCGTCTGAAAGCGCAGCACCACCTGCATCAGCCGGTGAAAGCGGCGCGGCGTCTCGCGGAACACCTGCTGCTGGAACGTGACCGCGTCGGGGCGGGTTGGGTCGAAGCACAGCGAAGGAAACGCGGTGGTAAGCCGGTTCGTAACCATATCGCACAGGTAATCGCGCTGATCGTCGAGCACGCTGGCGATCTGGGCGCCGTGCAATTCCAGCCAGGCTTCAAGTGTTGTCATACTACCCCCCGCGACATGGATGCTGTCGCGGCATTGTACGCTGGAACCTGCAAAACGTAAAGCGAGCACGCGCTAGTAGCGATTCTGCGGCGCCGCGATCGGGTACCAGCGCTCGGGGTCGATCGCCTCGCCCAGCTGATCGGCGCGGCTCACCGCCAAGTGCAGGTCGGTGCCGAGGTACACGCCAGGGATGCGCGCCTGGAACTCGGGGTAGTGCTCGAACACCGGCCCGCTATACGAAAGCCTGATGCGATACGGCTCGAGCGCGGCGACCGCC
Source organism: uncultured Kouleothrix sp. (assembly GCA_937858455.1). GTDB lineage: Bacteria > Chloroflexota > Chloroflexia > Chloroflexales > Roseiflexaceae > Kouleothrix. Next base: position 12,764 of record CALLYN010000761.1, on the reverse strand, counting down.
TGGCACAGCTTGAGCATGCCGGCCATATGCTCGACCATCGAGTTGCTGATGCACACCAGCGCCGGCGCCAGGCGCCTGAGCAGCACCTCGATCCCCTCGGCCTCAAGGCTTTGCCCGAGGTAGATCACCTCCCAGCCGCGCTGTTCCATCAGCAGAGCAAACATCAGCAGGCCCAGCTCGTGCTGCTCGTCGGGGGCGCAGCCGCGGATCAGGCGCGGCCCATGGGCGAACGGCGCGTGCAGCTGCACCAGGCCGAGCAAGCGCTGGCGCACAAAGTTCGAGAACATATGCTCCTCGGCGATCGTGATCTCGCCGCGGATCCAGCGCTCGCCGATCTGCAGCATGATCGGCTCGAACAGCTCGAGGATCACCGTCTCGATCGGAAACATTGTGCAAATATGGTTCACCAGCAGGTGCGCCTGGCGCATGTCGGTGACGTCGAGGAACTCCATGAGCTGGGCGCGGATCTCGGGCCAGTTGCTGCCGCCGCGTGGGATCAGGGTTGGCGCGGGCTGGCTGCCGAGCGCACGGGTAGGGGAAACATCGTCGTGGTCGAGGTCGCGCAGCATCGACACAGCCTGGCTGATCGCCAGCCCTTCGTCGGTGCACTGCTTGAGCCATTTGATAATTGCGACATCGCGCTGCGAGTATAACCGGTGGCCGTGCTCCGAGCGCTTCGGGCTTGGCAGGCCGTAGCGCTGCTCCCAAGCGCGAAGCGTCGAGATGTTCACACCCGTCTGCTGGACAACTGCCTTGATGTTATAGCGTGGCGAGTCGGGCAGTGCCAGAATGTGCTTCACATGCTCGTTCATAGAACGTCAGCCCTTCGGTGCACGATCGGGCACATAGATCAGGCTGCGAGTCAGGCGGTTGGCGGCCCAGGCCGCCACTCGTCGGGCGTTCGTGAGCCCGCGTCGCCAGCGCACGAGATGCACACTTCGAGGATCGCGTGAGACAAAGCGTAGTCTCACACGACAGCATAGGTTCACTGTTCACCAGACTGTTCAACGTGTGTTCATTATATTTTCATATGCTGTGCTTGTCAAACACGAGCTTGGGCAGCCCGGCGTGCAGTGCCAGCTGCGCGGCTAGGTGCACATTATCTGCATAGCATTTGTGTAGTAATTGTGTTAAATATTTTGATTGACTCTCAAGCTCACGTAGCACTATAATAAGGCATCGAGCATTAATTTAAATTTGACACTTTGCAGAGCCGGGTAGCTCAAAAGCAAACGCCTGAGCAATGGCCTGCTTCCCTTGACGCCTTACGGTGTGCCCACCGGTTGGCGCCCGATCGCATTTTTGGAACCACCCCCGAGGAAAGGAGGTGAATTGAATGTCTGAGAAAGAGGTAGTTGCCAGCGATCTCGTACCGTCGCCGTGGAAGACGCTGTTCTCGAATAAAGAGTGGCTGATCCACCGAATCGTCGTTCAATCGACCTACGCGATGGTGGTCATCGTTCTACTCGCCCATGCGTTAGTATGGTTCTGGAAGCCGTGGCTCCAGTAGCTAGTGAGGATTTCATGCGACGTGCCCCTATCGAATTCCGTACCACCGCGATCCTCTACACGCTGCTTGGCATCATCATCGCGCTCGTGATCCACTTCGTCGTGTTGAGCTCGCCGCGGTACAACTGGCTGCAGCTGGTTGGCGGATAGCCCGCCACAGCTGGCAAGTGTTCGCTGTTTGTCGTTCCAGATGCTCGGCAGCGGGCTGACCGGTGCGCTGGTTGGCCCTCTGCCGTGCGTGGCCTAAAGGCTGTTCCCGCACTCGCGGTCGTGGGTTGCCCATACCCATGATCAAGTCTGTCTCGGCAGTCTAGAAAGCGAGAGACTGAGATGTCAGCTCTTCCCCCTGAGTCGCCGCCTGGCTCCGGTCAGCCAGTTCCGCCAAACGTCGCGCGGGAGGAACTGGCATCGCGGCGCAGCGCCGATGTCATCCCCTTCGCGATCGTCGAAGAATACTATAAGCGGCCGGGCGGCACCATGTTCGGGCGGTTGTTCGGCACAGACCCGCTCGATTTCTGGATCGGGCGGTTTTATGTCGGGTTCTGGGGTATTATGGCGGTGACGTTCGCCGCGATCGGAGCGATCTTCTACCTCTACCAGTTCATCGTGGTCGAAGGTACGTATAACATTCTTCAGGCTCGCATCGATCCGCCGCCGCTGGCGCTGGGGCTGCACCTCCAGGCGCCGGGCGGGCCCGGTTTTAACTGGCAAATAATCGTAATCTGCGCGACGATCGCGTTCATCTCGTGGGGATTGCGCGAAATCGATATCTGCCGCAAGCTAAATATGGGTCTCGAGGTGCCGCTCACCTTCTTCGCGGTGGTGTCATCGTGGATTACGCTGCAGTGGCTGCGCCCGATTGCCATGGGGTCGTGGGGTAATGGGTTCCCGCTCGGTATTACCCACCACCTCGACTGGGTGTCGAATATCGGCTACCAGTACTTTAACTTTTTCTATAACCCGTTCCACGCGATCGCAATATCGCTGCTGTTCTTCAGCACGATGCTGCTCGCGATGCACGGCTCGGCCATCCGTAGCGGCATGAATCGCCCGGGCATCACCGTCGAGAACATCGACGTGTTCTGGCGCGGGATCGCGGCCGGCTACAGCATCGGCGAGATCGGCATCCACCGGATCGCATTCTGGATCGCGGCGCTGGCGGTGCTGACGGCAAATGTGTGCATTTTCCTGTCGGGCACGCTGGTGCACAGCTGGACGGGCTTCTGGACATTCTGGGACAAATTGCCGTGGTGGAGCTTTGCCGGCGCCGCCTCGGTGGCCGTGGCGGGGCGCGCCCCGCGCGAGCCGGCTAATGAAGTCGACCTGCACGCGCTTGAGCAGCCCGGCACCAGCAGCGAGACGACGTTTGGCGTCTCGAGCCGCTCGTATGTGCGGCTGATGGATCGGCTGTTCGGCAATGGCCAGGTCGGCCCGTTCTACCTAGGCACCTGGGGCGCGATCGCGCTGCTGAGCTTCAGCGCTACCGTGCTGATCATCCTATCGTCGTATATTACATCACCACAGGTGCACTACAACTTCATCCTGTTTATCCGCGAATTCCCGAACCTGTCGGTCGACCCGCCAGCCGCGACGTACGGCCTGCGCTGGCCGGGCTGGTTCAATGGCGGCAACTGGATGGCAGCGACGTTCTTCCTGCACATCGCCGTACTGACGTGGTGGGCGCGCGTCTACACCCGCGCTCGCGCCACCGGGCTGGATCGCAACCTCGCGCGGGCCTTCTCGGCTGCGCTGGTGCTGTACTTTACGATCTATCTGGTACGGCCGATCCTGCTGGGCGGCTGGGCCGAAGCGCCCGGCCACGGCCTCAAGGCGATGCTCGACTGGACGAACAATGTCAGCGTGCGCTACGGCAACTTCTACTACAACCCGTTCCATATGATATCGATCTTCGGCCTGCTGGGCTCGACGATGCTGCTGGGCATGCACGGCGCCACGATCGTGGCCACGGCGCGCTACGGCTCGGAGTTTGAGCTTGCCGAGATCGAGATCGAGGGGCCGGGCACGCATCGCGCACAGCTGTTCTGGCGCTGGACGATGGGCTTCAATGCGAATGCCGCCAGCATCCACGTGTGGGCGTTCTGGTTCGCGATCCTGTGTGTGATCGCAGGCGCAGTCGGCCTGCTCCTGTCGGGCACAGTGATCAAAGACTGGTATACCTGGGCGCAGTCGGTGCATATCGTCGCGCCGCCCGACCCGAATTACGACTGGTCGCAGTTCATTCAGCGGTAGACGCCAGGATTGCAAATTGTACATTGCTCATTGTGATCATTCTTGCAGTGTACAATTTGCAACTTGCAATCTCGTAGAAGAGGAAGCCGATGTACAACCAGCGTAGCGCCACACCGCTGTTCAGCGAACGCACCTTATTCTTCCTCGTGTTCGGGCTGGTCACGCTGGTGTTGGTGGGTGGCGGCATCGGGACAGTGGTGTGGCTGAATGGGCAGCTTGCCGGCTTTCGCACGCCGGCTAAAACTTCCGCAGTCTACACTAACTATTCGCCCGAGCCAGCCGATCCAGCCAAACCTTACCTGCAGCCCGCGTCGCTGGCGGCGATGGCCAAGTATATTACCGAGCATCCGCAACCGCAGAACGTGCAAGTTCTTAAAGGCATGGACACCGCGACGATCGCCAACTATATGGTCGCGATGGTCGCCGGTGGCTTGAAAGTCGACTGCACCTACTGCCACAACCTCTCGGCCGGCAACTTCGCCGCCGAGGATGGCCTGCCGGTGTCGGAGGCGCAGGGCGTCGCACGCAAGACGCTCGCGCGCCAGATGATGCTGATGAGCCAGGATCTGAACCAGAACTTCGTCGCGACACTGCCGGCGTCGGTGGGCGGCAAGCAGATCACCTGCGCCACCTGCCACAATGGCAAGGCCGTGAACTTCAACGGCAAGACCGGCACGCTCACGAACTACCCGGCCGACCAGAGCCCGCTGCCCGATACGTTCCAGCTCAAGCTCGACACGCCGGCCGACATCGACCTGCTGCTGATCACCGGCAAGAAGGACCCGAACCTTGCGGCGGTGCAGTATAATCAGCAGGTGATGACACATCACACCCAGGCGCTTGGCGTAGGCTGCGCATTCTGCCACAACGCCAACTACTTCCCCAGCAACGAGCGGCCCCAGAAGACCTGGGCGCTGACGATGCTGAAGATGGCCCAGCACATCAACACAACCTACAAACCAATCATGGCGCAGAAGGCACCTTCGTGCTGGATGTGCCACCAGGGCCAGCAGCTGCCGCCCGGCTCGGCCAACACCGGCCAGGTGCCAGCAGTGCTGGGGTATACGCCAAAGTAGCCTGACGGAACCGGTCGTGAACCACAAAGACACGAAGACACAGAGCAGCCGAACCCGCGCGCTTTGTGCCTTCGTGCCTTTGTGGTTATCTGCATCTGTGAGGAGGGCGCGTTGAGCCGACCACCTGCGCGATTGTTCGGCCCGATACTGCGGCTGCGCGACCGCATCAACGGCTGGTTCGAGCGCCACGGCAGCGCCGCGCTCTGGCTGCGCGTGCTGCGGCTGGGGCTGTTTCAGTTCGGCATGGGCCTGACGCTCGCGCCGATCACTGGCACGCTCAACCGGGTGCTGATCGAGAGCATGCGCATCCCGGCCGCGCTGGTGGCACTGCTGATCGCCATCCACTACTTTGTGTCGCCGGTGCGCGCGCTGATCGGCTACCGCTCCGACCAGCAGCGTGCGCGCGGGCGCTGGCGCACGCCCTACCTGGTGTTCGGCGGCCTGCTGACGTTTGGCGGGCTCAACAACGCCGGCTTCTCGCTGGTGCTGCTGAGCGGCAAGGGCACGCTGCCGTTCGTGCCGTCGCTGGTCATCTGCCTGCTGATCTTCCTGGCCTATGGCATCGGGGTGAATGTGCTCGAGACCGCCTACCTCGCGCTGGTGAGCGACCTCACGCCGCCGAAAGAGCGCGGGCGCGTGCTGGCGGTGCTGTGGATGATGCTGGTGCTCGGCACGATCGCCAGCTCGGTGCTGCTGGGCGGCCTGCTGGTAAACTACACCGACGAGCGGCTGATCGCGATTCTGCAAAGCTCGGCGCTGGTATTCCTGATTCTAAGCGTTATATCGCTGTGGGGCCAAGAGCGCCTGCGCCGCGACGGCACGGTGATCGGCTACCACGACGAGGTGCGCGTGCGGATGTCGCTCGGCCAGTCGCTGGCGCTGCTGTGGCGCCAGCCGGTGCTGCGCCAGCTGTTCGCGATACTGTTCATCGCGACGGCAGCGTTCGCCTCGCACGATATTCTGCTCGAGCCGTACGGCGGCCAGGTGCTGGGCATGAGCGTCAGCGCGACCACGCGCCTGACCTCGCTCTGGGGCCTGGCGATGCTCACGGCCATCCCGGCGGCCGGCTGGCTGCTGTGGCGCGGCTTTTCGCCGGTGCTGCCGATCATCCTGGGCTGCGCCGTGGGCGCGCTTGGCTTTCTGGTCATCAGCATCGCCAGCGACAGCAGCCTGGTGACGGCGTTCCGATCGGGCGTGTGGCTGATCGGCATGGGCCGCGGGCTGTTTATCGTCGGCAGCGTGGCGCTGGTGATGGCCATGACCGATCGGGCGCACGCCGGCCTGTTCCTGGGGCTGTGGGGCGTGATGCAAGCGCTGGCGCAGGGCGTAGGCGCGGTCGGCGGCGGCCTGGCGCGCGACATAGCCGAAGCGCGCCTGGGCAGCGTGATACTCGGCTACACCGCCGTCTACGGCGCGGCGCTGCTGGCGCTGCTGGTTGCGCTGGCGCTGATCGCCGCGCTGCGGCTGGCCCACCTGCGCCCCGACAGCACGACATCGCCCTGGCAAGGGTTGCAAGACATCCCGGCAGACCAGATTATTTATTGACAGGATAACGATATGCAAACACCGCTCGCCTCACCATCCCCGATCGCACCAAAGGTGCCCGCATCGCCGCTGGCGCGCTCGATCGCACTGATGAAGCCGGTGACATGGTTCGCGCCGGCGTGGGCATTCCTATGCGGCACAGTCGCTAGCGGTGGCGCCGGCTGGCACCTGGCCGACATCGGCCGGATCATGCTGGGCGTGCTGCTCTCGGGGCCGATCCTGTGCGGGCTCTCGCAGGTGATCAACGACTACTGCGACCGCGAGGTCGACGCGATCAACGAGCCACAGCGCCTGATCCCCTCCGGCCTGGTGTCGGCGCGCCAGGTGTACCTTACGAGCGGCGTGCTGGCGGTTCTGGCGATCGGCATTGCGCTGATCCTGGGCGCCCAGGTGACGCTGCTGACCGCGGTGGGCATGGTGCTGGCGCTGGTGTACAGCGTGCATCCGCTCCGCGCCAAGCGCAACGGCTGGATCGGCAACGGGCTGGTGGCGGTGGCCTACGAGGGCCTGCCCTGGCTGGCCGGCCACCTGGCCTTCGGCAGCCTGACGATCCCCTCGCTGATCATCGCCGGGCTGTACTCGGTGGGCGCGCACGGCATCATGACGATCAACGACTTCAAGAGCGTCGACGGCGACCGGGTGAGCGGCGTGAATACCATCCCGGTGATGCTGGGCTCGTGGGGCGCCGCTTGGGTGGCGGTGCTCACCATGAACATCGCCCAGCTGTTCGTGATCATGCTGTTCGCGGTGTCGCAGCGCTGGATCATCGCGGCGATCATTGCGGCGCTGTTCGTGGCCCAGCTGCCGCTCCAGCGCAAGTTCATGCAAGATCCGCGCGGCCGTGCGGTGTTTTATAATGCCAGCGGCACCACGCTTTTCGTATGGGGTATGCTCGCGGCGGCGATCGGAATACGCTGAATCGGGCAGAGGGCAGAAGCCAGGCTTCGGACGCGCTGCGCTGCTTCACTCTGGCCCCTGACCCCTGAATGCTTGGAGGAACAGGCTATGGACGACGTCCTCGTGGTTGGCGCGTCGGTGGGCGGCTCCACCGCCGCCGAGACACTGGCGCAGGCAGGCGTGCCGGTGGTGATGCTCGAGCGCGACCTGGCGCGGGTGAAGCCGTGCGGCGGCGCCGTGCCGCCAGTGGCGTTCAAGGAGTTCGACATCCCGCAGCACCTGATCTCGCGCAAGGTTCACCGTGCGCTGGTGCACTCGCCTTCCGAGCGCACTGTGGCGATCGACGTGGTAGGCACGAGCGGCCGCAGCGACGAGAACTACATCGCCATGTGCTGCCGCGAGGAGTTCGACCAGTTTTTGCGACAGCGGGCGGTGGCGCGCGGCGCGGCGCTGATCGAGGGCCAGCTGCTCGATCTGAAGGTCGACGCCACTGGCGTGACCACGACCTACCGCGAAAAGGCTAGCGGCGCAACCAAGACGCTACGCACCGCCGCAGTGATCGGCGCCGACGGCGCGTACTCGCCCACCGCCAAGGCGCTGGGCCTGCCAAACGTGCCGCGCTGCGTGGCCATCCAGGAGCGCATCCGCCTGCCCGCCGAGAAGATGGCGCGCTGGGAAGACTGCGCCGACCTGTACCTTGGCGCCGAGGTGAGCCCCGACCTGTACGCCTGGGCCTTCCCCAAGAAGGATCATGTGGCGGTGGGCATCGGCGCCGGCCACGGCCACACCAAAGCCGCCAAGCAGCACCTCGAGAACCTCAAGCGCCGGATCGCACCCGAGCTGGCCGGCGGCGAGATCATCCTGCAAGAGGCCCACGCGCTGCCGATGCACCCGCGCCCGCAGATCGCCTTCGACCGGGCTATGCTGGTGGGCGACGCGGCCGGCCTGGTGGTGGCAACCTCGGGCGAAGGCATCTACTGGGCCATGAAGAGCGCCAAGCTCGCCGCCGAAGTGCTGGCCGCAAGCCTGGCCAACCCTAGCGCCGAGCGGCTCGCGCGCTACCAGAAAACCTGGTGGAAGACCTACGGCACCATGTATCGCTTCCTACGCTGGCTGCAAAAGTGGGGCTACGGCAACGAGCGCCAGATGGAAGTGTTCACCGACATGTGCCGCAACATCGACGTGCAGCAGCTGACGTTCGAGTCGTACATGCACAAGAACATGACGCCGGTGCCCTGGCTGGCCCAAATGCGCATGACCGGCGACATCCTGAAGTCTCAGGTGAAGCACTACTGGCCGGGCGCACGCGCGGCCGGCAAGCCCGCAGCGCGCGGCTATGCCTAGCTGGCGCAAGCCGTTTGGTGAGTGATTATGGGCCTGCGGCAGCATGGTACTTACTGAACTCTGCTGTGCTGATATTTCGGCGCAACCAAAGCATCGGCACGGAAACACTACACGGTACCGCTCTGGCGAAGGCAGAAATTAGGGCGATTATGCAACTCCACCTGTTCCCGATCCTGTTCGCACTGTTCGTATGGTGGTTCAGCACCGGCGTGATTATCTACCTGGACGGGCTGCCGCGCCGCACGTTCAAGTGGAGCTTCTTAGGCGGCACGCTGCTGATGTTCGCCGCGCTGTGGGGCCTCGCGGCCACACGCGACGACACCAGTGTCGCCGGGGCGTACCTGGCGTTCACCTGGGGGACGCTGGCCTGGGGCTGGCAAGAGATGAGCTTCTACATGGGCTACGTGACTGGCCCGCGCACCGCGCCCTGCCCCGAGGGCTGCAGCGGCCTGCGCCACTTTGGCCACGCCATCCAGACGAGCCTGTACCACGAGCTGGCGGTGATCGCCGCGGCCACGGTGGTGCTGGCGCTTACCTGGGGCGGCGCGAACCAGATCGGCGCGTGGACGTTCCTGATCATGTGGTGGATGCACCAGAGCGCCAAGCTGAATGTGTTCTTCGGCGTGCGCAACCTGAGCGAAGAGTTCCTACCCGAGCACCTGCAGTTCCTGCGTAGCTTCCTCACCAAGAAGCCCATGAACGCGTTCTTCCCGATCTCGGTCACCGTCTCGACCATCATCACGGCGCTGCTGTTTCAGTGGGCGTTTGCCGCCGGCGCGAGCGCTTTCCAGGCGATCGGCTTCACCTTTCTGGCCTTCCTGATGGCGCTGGCGATCCTTGAGCACTGGCTGCTGGTGCTGCCGTTCCCGAACAAGATCTGGGATTGGGGCCTGAAATCGCGCGGCACGCTGCGCCCGGCGCACGTCGAGGTCGTGGCGGGCTTCCTGGGCGCCGGCAAAACCACGTTTGTGCGCCGGCTGCTGGCCAACGCCGACCCGAACGTGCGTACGGTGGTGCTGGTGAATGACTTCGGCGCGGTCGGCATCGACGGATCGCTGCTGAACAACCGCGGCGCCGACGTCGTCGAGCTGCCCAACGGCTGCATCTGCTGCTCGCTGCGCAGCGACCTAGGGCGCCAGATCCGCGAGACGGTGGCGCGCTTCAGCCCGCAGCGGCTGATCATTGAGCCGAGCGGCGTGGCCGAGGTGACGACGCTGCTGCGCGTGCTGAGCAAGCCCGACCTGGCCGACGCCGTGAAGGACGTGAGCGTCTACACGCTGATCGACGCGGGCGGCTTCCTGAGCGCCTACGCGCGCATGCCCGAGTACTTCAGCGCCCAGGCGAACATCGCGCCGGTGCTGATCGTCAACAAGGCCGACCTGGCAACCCCGGCCGAGCTGCAGACCGTGGAGCAGACGCTGCGCGCCCTGAACCCGGCCGCGCGGATCGTGCCGGCGCGCTTCGGCGTGGTCGAAGACGCCAGCGCGCTCAAAGCGCAGACGGTGCTGGCGAGCGACCTGCACGACGAAGACGAGCACGAGCATGCGCACGACCACGACCACGAGCTTGGGCTGGTGTCGTGGAGTGGCGCGCTGGTGGGCGTGTACGACGAGGGCGCGCTACGCGAGATGCTGTACGGCGCCGCCGGCGGCCTGTTCGGCGAGATACTGCGCATGAAGGGCATCGCGCAGGTGCGGCGCGGCTGGGTAAACTTCGACCTTGCCGGCGGCCAGCCGAGCATCACCGCCTTCGCCGCGCGCGATGGCGAGGCACCGCGCGTCATGGCGATCGGCCAGAGCGTCGACGCGGCGCAGCTTGAGGCGGCGCTGGCGGCCTGCCGGCTCGATGCCAGCGATGGCCTGGCCCGGCTGGCGCCGGCGGTATAGCCAAGGTACGTTTGATCATTCGTCGTGCGCGGTTTTCCAGGCTGCAAGCGGGAAAACCGCGCACAAGAAAAGGCCGAGCACCACCCTGCCGAGGGCTTCGCACGCCCGGTAGGCTCGAAGCGTATCGGCGCTGTGGCGTAGAGAAGAGCAACACTATGCAGCTTGTGTTCCGACATTCCGCCGAGCCGTCCGCGTTTCGCTGGCGGCTGGCCCAGCCGCTGGCGCTGGCGCTGAGCGCCGGCCTTGGCTACCTGGGCGGAGCTTCGTTCAGCAGCAGGAACCTGGGCTTCGCCTGGATGATGTTTCTGTTCGGGTTCATCTGGGTGCTGATCATCAGCGTGGCGCTGGGGCTATGGCTGGCCTACCGCGTGCGGCTGGCGCGCGGCGACTGGCGCGCCGCGTTGCATATCGGCTTTGCGAGCGCGTTCCCCCCCGCCACGGTGTACCTGGCGATGGTGGCACTGCTGACGGCGCGCATCCCGCTGACGACGATCACCTTTGCCAGCGGGCAGCACGCGCTGGCGCGGCCCGATTTCACCCAGCACTTCCCGATCCTGTTCGCCTGCAGCCTGCTGGTCGGGCTGCTCAGCGGCCCGCTGTTCGCGGCGTGGTCGCCCTGGCGGCGCGCAGGCTGATGCGCACGGTGACGCTACAGCTGCCGGACGGGCCGCTGGTGGCCGACTGCTACCCGGCCGCGAGCCCAAGCGGCGCGCCGCCGGTGCTGCTGATCCACGGATGGGGCGGCTCGGGGCGCTACTGGCGCGGCACGGTCGAGCGGCTGCGCGACCGCTTCAGCCTGATCGTGCCGGATCTGCCCGGCGTCGGGCGCTCGCTGCCGGTGCGCCGCGCCTTCGATATGCCCGCGCAGGTAGCGGCGATCGAGGCGCTGCTGGCGCACCTGGGTCACACGCGCGTGCAGCTGGTAGGCCACTCGATGGGCGGCGGGCTGGCGATCCTGCTGGCGGCGCGCCGGCCCGAGCTGGTCGAGCGGCTGGTGCTGACGGCGATCTCGCTGTTTCGCAACGACGCCGAGCGCGCGTTCTTTCAGCAGATCACCAGCGTGGCCGGCGCGCTCATGCGGCTGCGCGGGCGCTGGATGGCCGAGATCCCGTTTCTGGCGCGGCAGTTTGGCGCGCGCTTCTTCTACCGCATCCCCAACGACGCGGCGCTGCTCAAGGCCGGCTTTCTCGATTACCTCGAGATGGACCACGACACCGCGGTGGCAAGCGCGCGCTCGGCCGCCGACCAGGCGATCGACGCGGCCGCGCGCGCAATACAGGCGCCAACGCTGCTGGTGGCCGCGCGCCAGGATCAGGTGATGCCACCCCGCAATGTGCCGTATACGCTCGCGGCCATCCCCGGCAGCCACGTGCACTGGATCGAGCAGTGCGGGCACTTTCCGATGCTCGAGCATCCCGACGAATACGCTGCGGTTGTGCGCGAGTTCCTGGCGGCGCCGGTTGCAGCGGGCGCGACGCGCTGAGCAAAGGCATGGCCCAAGCCTCGGGGTTTCGGCGCGGCGCTGCAGGGCGCGTTCCATCGCGCCCCTACGCCTTCGGGGCGATGCACCGGAACGCTGGCTTGAGCCGCACCTAGGCTGGGATGGCCAGCACCGGCACGCCGGCACCACGGATGGTGCGCGCAGTGCTGGTGCCGAGCAGAATATCTTCGAGGGTGCGCGGGCCATGCGTGGCCATCACAACCAGGTCGATCGCGTTGGCGGCGGCATAGGCGTTGATCGCCACGTGCGCCCGCCCCTCGGCGGTGGCAACCCGCACCGGCAGATCGCGCGCGGCGGCACGCTCGTGGTAGCGCTGCAGCTGCTCCTGGTCGATCGCCAGCAGGTCGCGCACGGTTTTGGCGCCGCTGCGCTGGGTTGTGTCTTGCTCGGCGGGAAGCAGCACGTCCTCGCCGTATACATGCAGCAGGTACAGCTCGGCGCCGAGCACGCGGCAGAGATCGAGCGTGGCTTCGAACGCGGCATCCGAGCGTGGAGCGAAATCAAGCGGAAAGAGCAGCCGGCGAATAGGCGCGAGCGCGCCGCTGGCCGGCAGCGCCAGCAGCGGGGTGGCGTGCAGGCGCAGCAGCTGCTCGTCGGTGTTGCCGAGGAGCACGCGCAGCAGGCCGCCGCGCCGGCTTGGCTCAAGCGCCAGCAGCCGGCTGTTGGTGGCCCGAAACGTCGCCAGCGCGGCGGGCAGATTGGCGGCCAGCACCGTCAGCACGGCGACCAGCGTGGCGCAGGCACAACAGTGTGCGT
>CALLYN010000760.1 GCA_937858455.1 uncultured Kouleothrix sp. | reverse complement strand
TGGCCCAGCGCGTAGCCGACGTGGCCGAGGCCATGCAGAGCGACGCCGGGCTGGCGCTGGCCGGCCTGCGCGTCGACGGCGGCCCCGCGCGCAACCGCTTCCTCATGCAGGCCCTGGCCGACAACCTCGGCAGCGAGGTTCAAGTGGCCGCCCAGGTCGAGTCTACCGCCTCGGGCGTTGCCCATATGGCCCGCCACCACGCCTACGGCGTTCCCCTCGGCGCGATCGCCGCGTCGTGGCGGGCAGCGGAGGTATATACGCCACGGATCACCGGCGACGAACGCGAGACCCGCCGGGCACGCTGGCGACGTGCGGTCGCACTGATGCTGGAGCTGTACGCCCCCGAACCATGACGGCTGGAGGATGGCGGCTGGAGAATGACGGCTACAAGAGGAGGAACATCCGAATGTCGACCAATCGAAATCATCCGAGCGGGCACGGCCACGACCACGATGCGGATGTCAGGGAGCTGCATAGCATGGGCTATGCCCAGGAGCTGCTGCGGCGCATGAGCGGCTTCTCGAACTTCGCGATCTCGTTCGCGATCATCTGCATTGTCGCGGGCGGCCTTACCGCCTTTCAGACTGGCTTCAACGCCGCGGGCGGCGGCGCGATCGGCATCGGCTGGCCGGTTGGCGCCCTGTTCGCGCTGATTGTCGCGCTGGCGATGGCACAGATCGCCTCGGCCTACCCCACCGCAGGCGGCCTGTACCACTGGAGCTCGATCCTCGGCGGCAAGGGCTGGGGCTGGGCCACCGCCTGGTACAACCTGCTCGGCCTGGTATTCGTTGTCGCGTCGGTCGATGTGGGCCTGTTCTTCCTGCTGAACGGCCTGATCCTCGGGCCGTGGTTCGGCGTCGACCTGACCCAGGTTGGCAATATCGACCTGCTGGGCACCACGTTCAGCATCCCGCAGTTTGTGATCGTCACGCTGATCGTGGTGACCCAGGCGCTGTTCAACCACTTCGGCATCCGCGTGACGACGCTGCTTACCGATTTCAGCGGCTACCTGATCTTCGCGACGGCGATCGTGCTGACGCTGGCGCTGCTGGCGTTCGCGCCGAGCCTCGATTTCGGCCGGCTGTTCACGTTCACGAACTACACCGGCGACCCCGGCGCGGGCGTGTGGCCGGCGACCGATAGCCTGTTCAAGGCGTTTCTGCTGGGCCTGCTGCTGGTGTGCTATACGATCACCGGCTTCGACGCCTCGGCGCATACCTCGGAAGAGACGCGCGACGCGGCGCGGATCGTGCCGCGCGGCATGATCCAGGCGGTGTTCTGGTCGGGCCTGTTTGGCTATGTCATGGTCTGCGCGCTGGTGCTGGCGATGCCGAGCCTCGACGAGGGCGCGGGGCAGGGCGCGAATGTGTTCTACTGGCTGCTCGGCAACTCGGCCATGCCCGGCTTCCTGCGCGCGCTGATCAGCGTCGGCATTGTGCTCTCGAACTACCTATGCGCGCTGGCCGGCCTTACGTCGCTCTCGCGTATGACCTACGCGTTTGCGCGCGACGGCGGCCTGCCCGGCTCGAACGCGCTGAAGACGGTAAGCGCGGTGTACCGCACCCCGGTGGTGGCGATCTGGGTTGGCGCGGCGCTGACGGTGATCGGCACGCTGTACGCCCCGGCCTTCACGGTGCTGGCGGCCGGCTGCGCGGTGTTTCTGTACCTCTCGTACGCCATGCCGATCGCGGCCGGGCTGCTGGCCGAGGGCCGCAGCTGGAAGCACAAGGGGCCGTTTAACCTGGGCGCGTTCTCGCGGCCGGTGGCGCTGCTGGCGATCATCGGCGGCCTGATCCTGGCGTGGGTCGGCTTCCAGCCGCCGAACGAGAAGGTGCTGTATGTGGGCGCGGCGCTGGCGGTGGTGATGGTGGTGATCTGGTTTGCGTTCGAGCGCAGGCGCTTCGAGGGGCCGCCCACCGGCGAGAAGATCCTCGCGCGCCAGGCCGAGATCGCCGCGATCGAAGAGCGCCTGCGCCAGGGCCAGGAGTCCACGCCGCTGCGCGAGCGCGAGGCCGCCTCGTAGCCGGAGCGGAAAAACCGCTGCTTTATGCTGGGGGTTCGGGGGCGGCTTTGCC
>CALLYN010000759.1 GCA_937858455.1 uncultured Kouleothrix sp. | reverse complement strand
CCGAGGCTTCGAGGGGTTCCCTGACGCGCCCGAGCACCGCGACGACCCGTCGACGCCGCTCATGTTCACCGGAATCCAGGTCATCTCGCCGCGCCTGTTCAAGTACATCCCGCGCGGTCGTTTCTCGCACACGACCACCGAGGCTTTTCCCGCGGCGATCCGAGCGGGCGCGCCCTCGATCGACGAGCCCTCGACCGACGGCTGCTCCACGGACTGCGCGACGGCGTCGCGGACCTCGTCCGGCGTGACCGCGGCCTTGGTCTTCCAGGCCTCCTGCACGGCGCCGAAGAAGACGCGGATGAGCAGACCCAGGACGGCGAGGTCGAGCAGCATCTGGACCGTGACGACGATCCGCGTCAGCTGGCTGGTGGCCGTGATGTCGCCGAAGCCGACCGTCGCGAAGACGGTGACGGTGAAGTAGAGCGCGTCGGTCCGGCTCAGGGCTCCCACGTTGAAGTTCGAGCTGTTGTCGGTGGAGAGGCCGACGTACATCGCCGCGAAGATCACCAGGAACAGCGGCACCGTGAGCGAGAGCGCCGTGATGGCGGCCAGCAGCGGGGTGTCGGCGTTGAGCACCCGCCGCACCTGCCAGCCCACCACGATCCCGAGGATCACGAGCTCGAAGCCGAGCACCAGGAAGAGCAGCCCGTCGGGGATGTGGTCGATGGGCAGCAGGTAGTAGAGGACCAGGACGAGGAGGGTCGCCAGCCCGGCGCGCACCAGCGTCGAGACGAGGAACTTCGTGCGCTCCCGACGGGTCAGCGGCGGCATCGACGGGGGCATGAGGGACACGGTCGCTCCTGGCGTCGGAGTGGGGCGCGCCCAGTCTGGCCCACCGGCGTCGGGCGAGGCGGCTCGGAAGGCCGGATCCGCGTGCATCTGTATGGTCGGCCGTGCGATATGCGCAAGTCCTACGATGGATTGTCGGCGCTGACGCGGCATGAGCTGGGGCGTGACCCGCTGGATGGGAGTTTGTACGTCTACCTGAACAGGCGCGGCACGCAGGTGAAGTGTTTGTATTTTGACCGCAGCGGCTTTTGCGTGTGGGCCAAGCGCCTGGAGTCGGGTCGGTTCATCCGGGATTGGCGGCAGGTCAGCACGATGGAGTTGGACTGGACGCAGTTGAAGTTATTGCTGGAAGGGCTTGAAGTCAGACGCGTGAGCAAGCGCTATGCGTTGCCGGCGGTGTACGCGCAAAGCCTGTAATTTAAGGCACTTTGGCGCACGCGAGGTGATACACTCACACCTCGTGATGAACTCCCCGCAGACTCCCGCGACCAGCAACGAAGCGAGCGTATCGAGCCTCGGGGAACTCTCGGCGCTGGTGCGCTCGCAGCTGGGCGAGGCGGCATTTGCCGCTGCCTGGGCCGCCGGGCGCGCGCTCAGCGCCGAGCAGGCGATTGCAGCGGCGGGCCACCAGATCGCCGCCTAAGGCAGCCCGCCCGGCAGGAGCCAGCGTAGCAGCAGCCCTGCCGCGCCGCCGGCCAACACCAGCCAGGCCGAATTGATCTTGAAGCGAAACAGCAGCACAGCCGCAGCCGCCGCCAGCAGCGCCGTGGGCCAATCGACGACGGCCGCGCGCCCAAGCTCCCACAGCACGGCGGCCATCAGGCCAAGCGCTGCGACGTTCACGCCGTCGAGAAACCCGCCCATCCACGGCGAGCGGCGCAGCAGCGGAATGAGCGGGTTCACCGCCGCCACAAACACAAACGAGGGCAGGAAAATGCCAACCGTGGCCAGCGCCGCGCCAGGCGCGCCGGCCACGAGGTAGCCCACAAACGTAGCGGTGGTGAACACCGGGCCGGGCGTGAACTGGCCGATCGCGATCGCGTCGAGCAGCTGCTGGTCGCTCAGCCAGCCCAGCCGCACCACGAACTCGCTGCGCATGAACGCCAGCAGCACATAGCCGCTGCCATACAGCACCGCGCCGATCTTCAGAAAGCTCAAGAACAGCTGCGCCAGCGACACGGGCACGGCGGCCTGCGCAAGCCACGGCGCCGCGCCGATCGGCAGCAGCGCCGCCGCGCCACGGCGGCCCAGCCGCGCGAAGTTGCGCGCCAGCATCACCAGCAGGCCGCTGCCAAACAGCAGCGCCAGCTCGTCGAAGCCCAGCAGGTAGAGCGCCAGCACCGCCAGGCCCAGCGCCGCCAGCCACGGCCCCTTCACGGCAGTTTTGGCCAGGCCCCACAGCGCCTGCAGCACAATCGCGATGATCACCGGCTTGATGCCGTAGAGCAGCCAGTTTGCCGCGGGCATGGCGCCAAACTCGGCATACGCCCACGCCAGCGCCAGCACCATCAGCGCGGCCGGCAGAATAAAGCACACGCCGCCGGCGATCATGCCGCGCCAGCCCGCGCGCACCTGGCCGACGTGGATCACCATCTCGGTTGAGTTGGGGCCGGGGATCAGGTTGGTGGCGCCCAGCAGATCAAGAAAGTGCGCGTCGTCCAGCCACTTCCGGCGCGTCACAACTTCGTCGCGCAGCATGGCGATGTGCGCTGCCGGCCCGCCAAACGCGGTGAAGCCAAGCCGCAGCGCCAGCCGCGCCACCTCGGCCACTGTGCCCGGCGGCACAGGCGGTTGCACCCGCTCTTGCATTGCAGGATTCCTTTAGGACTTACGCAGTTGCGCTGTTCGGCTTCCCGAAGCCGCGCATAGTGCCTGC
>CALLYN010000758.1 GCA_937858455.1 uncultured Kouleothrix sp. | reverse complement strand
TCGAGTGCATGCACGAGCTGAAGCTGATCGTCGACCTGTTCTACCAGGGCGGCCTCAACTACATGCGCTACTCGGTGTCGGATACTGCCGAGTGGGGCGACTATGTGGCCGGTAGCCAGATCATCAACGAGCAGACGCGCGCGGCCATGAAGCAGCTGCTGGCCAACATCCAGAGCGGCGCCTTCGCCGAAGACTGGATCGAGGAAAACCACAACGGCCGGCCGCGCTTCAACGCCGCCCGCACAACCGATATCGACCACCCGATCGAGCGCGTTGGCCGCGAGCTGCGCGCCATGATGCCGTTCGTCGGGCCTAAGGAAGTGGTGCCAGGCCAGGGCGGAGCGTAAATCGACTGAAGCCTAACGACCAAGGACGAAAGCCTGGTTTCGGTGCCGGCAAATACGTCGGCAAAGTCAAAAGGCCTTCGTCCTTGGTTCTTCGCCCTTCGTCAAGGAGATAATCCCATGGAGCCTCACGTAACCGATCACGTACGGATCTTTGATACTACGCTGCGCGACGGCGAGCAGGCGCCCGGCTGCACCATGACCAAAGAGGAGAAGCTCGAGGTCGCCCGCCAACTCGCGCGCCTGAAGGTCGATATCATCGAGGCTGGCTTCCCGGCCGCGTCGCCAGGCGATTGGGACGCCGTCAATACAATCGCGCGCGAGATCGGCACCGTCGACGGCCCAACTATCTGCGGCCTGGCGCGCGCCAACAAAGACGACATCGACAAGTGCTGGTCGGCGATCGAGCCGGCGGCGCATAAGCGTATTCATACATTTATGTCGACCTCGGATATCCACCTCGAGCACCAGTTCCGCAAGAGCCGCGGCGAGGCGCTCGAGCTGATCGGCGAGATGGTGACCTACGCGCGCAGCCTGTGCGACGATGTCGAGTTCTCGCCGATGGATGCCGGCCGCTCCGACCCGCAGTTCCTCAAAGAGGTGCTGAAGGTCGCGATCGAGTGCGGCGCCACGACCCTCAACATCCCCGATACGGTCGGCTACACCACGCCCGAAGAGTATTACGCGATGATCGACGGCATCCGGCGCAACGTGCCCGGCGCCGACAAGGTGATCATCTCGACGCACTGCCACGACGACCTGGGCATGGCCGTGGCGAACTCGCTGGCCGGCGTGCGCGCCGGCGCGCGCCAGATCGAGTGCACGATCAACGGCATCGGCGAGCGCGCCGGCAACGCCTCGCTCGAAGAAGTGGTGATGGCGCTGCACACGCGCCAGCCGTTTTTTGGCATCGAGACGAACATCAACACGCGCGAGCTGGCGCGGGCGTCGCGGCTGGTGTCGGCATGCACCGGCGTGCATGTTCCGCCGAACAAGGCGATCGTCGGCGCCAACGCCTTCGCGCACGAGTCGGGCATCCACCAGGACGGCGTGCTGAAGAACCGCCAGACCTACGAGATCATGAGCGCCGAGACGGTCGGGCTCGATGGCAACGCGCTGATCCTGGGCAAGCACTCGGGCCGCCACGCCTTCCGCACGCACCTCGAGGGCATGGGCATCCAGCTGAACGACGACGAGTTCCGCCACGTGTTTACGCGCTTCAAAGAGCTGGCCGACAAGAAAAAGGTGGTCGACGACCGCGACATCGAGGCGCTGGTGGCCGGCGAGGCGCAGCGCACGGTGGCGATCTACGAGCTTGAGTATGTGCAGGCGTTCTGCGGCACCAATGTGGTGCCCACCGCCACCGTGCGCATGCGCGGCCCCGGCGGCGAGACGCGCACCGAGTCGGCGCAGGGCACCGGCCCGATCGACGCGGTGTGCCAGGCGGTCAACAAGATCGTCGGGCGGCCGGGCGAGCTGGTCGAGTTCGCGGTCAACGCGATCACCGAGGGCATCAACGCCACCGCCGAGGTGACGATCCGCGTGCAGGAGTATGGCACGCGCGGCGCCGACGCCGAGAAGCCGAATGGCAAGGCCGAGCGCGGCCGCCAGCCGCGCGTGTTCAGCGGCTATGGCGTGAACACCGACACCGTGGTGGCGGCCGGCGAGGCCTACGTGGCCGCGCTGAACAAGCTGTTCTACGCCCGCCAGGAGCGCCAGCGCGCCGGATCGCGCCAGGACGCGCCGATCGAGGCCGTCGACCTGTTCGGGAATAGCATGCTTGGGAAGGCCGACTGACCACCCGGCTGCCAGCAGCCATCGCCGACTGGCTGCTAGCTGCTGGCAGCCGACTGCAAACTCCTATGACAACAATTGCCTACCTCGGCCCACCCGGCAGCTTCAGCGAAGAGGCGGCGGTGGCGTATGGCGGCGCCGATGCCGAATATTTACCACTTGGCAGCATGCCCGCAGTGGTGACGGCGATCGAGACCGGCGCGGCCAGCGGCGGCGTGCTGCCGATCGAAAACGTGCTGGAGGGCAGCGTCCCCACTACGCTCGACCTGCTGATCCACGAGACCGACCTGCGCATCGCCGGCGAGACGGTGATCCCGATCACGCAGTATCTGGTGGCGCGCCCGGGCATCGGCCTGACGCAGATCAAGCTGCTGTACGGCCACCCGCAGTCGCTTGGCCAGTGCCGCAAGTTCATCGAGCGCTGCCTGCCGGGCGTGGCTACGGTGGCCTCGCTCAGCAACAGCGCCGCGCCGGCCGAGGCGCGGGCGGGCAAGCACTTCGATCCCGAGACGCTGGCCGAGGTCGAG
>CALLYN010000757.1 GCA_937858455.1 uncultured Kouleothrix sp. | reverse complement strand
GACGGCGGCGCTCGCGCCGGCGGGCACGAGCACGCGCTCGACGCGGCCGTCGCTGGGCGCGGGAAGCACTGCCTCGACGCGATCGTTAAGCGCGATCAGCAGCGGCTCGCCGGCGAGCACTGGCTGGCCGGGCGCTTTCAGCCAGCGCAGAATGGCAATATCGGCGCCGCCAAGCGGCAGCGCGGGCAGGCAGTACTCGGTCGACATCATTGTCTCGCTTGTTTCAAAACGCAATCAGCGCGTGCCAAACACCTGCGTCCAGTATGCGCGGTACCCCAGCCGATCGTCCGGATCGTCGACATAGCCCACACCGGTGTCGCGCAGCGCGCAGTTGAGCATGTTGGCGCGGTGAGGCGGGCTATTGAGCCACTGCGCCACGGCGTCGGCGGGCGTGCGGCCGCCGGCCGCGAGGTTCTCGGCCGCGCGGCGGTACGCATATCCGGCGTCGGTCATCCGCTGAAACGACGAGCGGCCATCCGAGCCGGTATGGCTAAAGAAATCGTGCGCCGCCATGTCCTGGCTATGGGCCTGCGCCACTTGAACCAGCGTGGCGTCGGGCGCGAGCGCCGGGCAGCCTGCAGCGGCCCGCTGGGCATTCACCAGATCGAGCACCTGGGCCGCCTCGGGCGGCATAGTCGGGGCGGCCGAGCGCGAGCCCGCCTGCTCGGCGCCGAGCAGCCCCAGCAGCACCACGTAGGGCGTGCCGGCGTTCTCCGGGTGGTACTCGAAACGCGCGCGCTCGAACCACTGCGTCAGGTAGGTTCGGCCGTCGGTTGGATGCTGCTCGCGGGCAGCCTCGGAGAGCGGCATACCAAACAGCGCCAGGCTTTCGGCGAAGCTTGCGCCGGGCCGCCCGTCGAACTCGAGGCCCTGGCTCGACCAGGAGCGCCAGAACTCGGGCGCGATCGCGTGGCCGGTTTCGGCGAAGCGATGCGCGGCGCCGGCCCTGGCCTTGGGAAAGCTATACCAATCGCGGCCGGCACGCGCGAGCGCGTCGGCGCCCTGGCGGCCCAGCAGCACATCATACGGCGCGGCGTTCTCGGGATGTAGCTCCAGCCGCTCGCGCTCGAACAGCTGGGCCTGAACCTGGCGCCCTTCGACCGCCTGGGCAGCCTGCGCTGAGATCGGCAGGCCAAACACCGGCAGGCCACCATTCTGCTCCCAGTAGCTCAGCAGGCGGCCACATACCCGCTGGCCAGTTTCAGAAAAATCGCGGCAGCGCTCTTGCGCGCCGGCCCGGGGCGGAACCAGGCCGGCGAGCGCGAGCAGCATCAGCGCGACTGCTAATCGCCGGTACGTGTGGATCATGGCTTCCGCGATGCGCGCTGCCGGCGGCCTGGCGTCGCGCACTAATAACCGAATGAACAGGCGTGCATTATACCATCTCGCCTGGCGCATGCTGGCCTCACACGGCAAATGCGGCGCCAAACCATCCCGAAGGGAGTTGGTCACAAGGCTTTCCATCGCCCTTGGTACAGGCTCATGCAGGTTCGATCCGCGTTTTCAGGGCAACTGACGAAAGGCGAAAGACGGCGCTAATTCGTCTTTCGTCTTCGTCAAACTCGGTTCGGATGTGTGATAGCCTGCACTTAGAGCCGCGTAATTGCCGCTTGACAGCGTACGGCACATAGTAGTACATTTGTGCTGCAAGAAACGGCTTCCCACATAATTTCCAAGGAGTGACGCATGGCCACCGACACGCCGGCCGATTTCGACAAACTATGGGACTACAGCCAGCCAGCCGCGAGCGAGGCGCGCTTTCAAGCGCTGCTGCCACAGGCCGAGCGCGCCGGCGACGCCAGCTACCTCGCGCAGCTTCTCGCCCATCTGGCGCGGGCGCAGGGCTTGCAGAACCACTTCGATTCAGCGCACGCCACGCTCGACCGCGCCGCCGTGCTGATCACGCCCGAGCTGCACAGTGCGCAGGCACTCTACCTGCTCGAGCGCGGGCGGGTCTTCAACTCGGCCGAGCAGCCCGAGCAAGCGCGCGCGCTGTTTCTGCAGGCTTGGGAGCTGGCACGAGCGCACGCCGACGACGGCAACGCCGTCGACGCCGCGCACATGCTTGGCATTGTCGAGCCGCCAGCGCAGAAGCTGGAGTGGGAGCGGCGGGCGTTTGAGCTGGCCGAGCGCAGCGAGCAGCCGGCGGCGCGCAAGTGGTACGCGACGCTGCTCAACAACATGGGCTGGTCGCACCACGAGCTTGGCGAACACGAGCAGGCGCTGGCGCTATTCGAGCGGGCGCTGGCCGCGCGAGAGGCGGCCGGCGACGCGCAGCTGATACACATCGCGCGCTGGTGCATCGCGCGCGAGCTGCGCGCGCTGGGCCGCTACGGCGAGGCGCTGGCAATGCAGCAGCAGCTTGCCGCCGCCCTGGAGCAATCCGGCGCGAGCGATGGCTATGTCGACGAAGAGATTGCCGAAAACCTGCTGGTGCTCGGCCAGAGCGACGCGGCGCGCCCATACTTCGCGCGGGCGCATGCCGCCCTATCGCAGAATGCCTGGCTGGCGCGCAGCGAAGCCGCGCGGCTGGAGCGGCTCAAAGCCCTGGCCGAGGCAGATGCGCGAGGTGATAGCTAGCAATACGCGGCAAGTGGCAGGCAGCAGAAGGCAGCAGGCACGCTAAATGCCTGCTGCCTTCTGTTTACGAGCCCGCGCTAGTGGCTGGCGCGCTTCTTAATCTCGTTGGTGAGCAGCGGCAGCAGCTCGTTCACATCGCCGACGACGCCATAGCTCGCCACGCGGAAGATCGGCGCCTCGGGATCCTTGTTGATCGCGACGATCGTGCGCGAGGTGCGCATACCCGCCAGGTGCTGGATCGCGCCGGAGATACCGCAGGCCACGTACAGCTTCGGGCTGACGGTCTTGCCCGTCTGGCCGACCTGGTGCTCGTAGGGCACCCAGCCGGCATCGACCACCGCGCGCGACGCGCCGTACGCGCCGCCGACCGACTCGGCCAGCGGCGGGATCAGCTTGAAGTAGTTCTCGGCGTTGCCCAGGCCGCGCCCGCCCGACACAATAATCGAGGCGTCGGCCAGGTTCACCGCGCCCTGCTTGGGCGCCACATTTGTCACCTTGGTGCGGATAGCAACGGCAGGCAGCGGCTCGCTCAGCACCTCGCCGGTGCGGCCGGCCTGCTCGGCGGCCTCGGCAAAGCTCTGCTTGCGCACCGACACCACCGCAGGCCGCGCGGCGCCGAACACCAGCGTATTGACGACATTGCCGCCGTGCGAAGGCCGCGTCGCGCTGATCTGGTCGCCGTCGATCGCCAGGTTGGTGGCGTCGGCGGCCAGGCCCACGCCCAGCTCGGCGGCCAGCGCGCCGCTGAAATCGCGCATCTGGAAGCTGGCGCCGGTGAGCACAAGCTGTGGCTGGTACTTCTGCGCCAGCGCCGCCGCCGCGCCCACGAAGCCGTCGGTGGTGTACTGCGCCAGCGCCGGGTCGTCGACCACATACGCTTTGTCGGCGCCGTAGGCGAACGCGCGCTCGGCCAACGCGCCAACGCCCGCGCCCAGCACGAGCGCGGCCAGCGGCGCGCCGCTCGCGTCGGCAAGCTGGCGGCCCTTGCCCAGCAACTCGCGCGAGATCGCCGCGATATTCTCGCCCTGGCGGGCCTTCTCGATCAGAACCCAGATTTCATTCGACATACTATGCTCCTGAGAATTCAGAATTCAGAGTTCAGGAGTCAGAAGTTCAATATCGCAGATCCGAGGCGCCTCACATGCAGGCGCTGCGGCGGCGATCTTCTGTTTTCTGACTTCTGGCTTCCAAATGCTCAAATCACCTGGTTTTCCATCAGCTTGTCGACCAGCTTGCGAACTTTTTCCGCCCCGTCGGCGCCCTCGACCAGCTCGCCCTTGGGGCGCGGCGGCGGGGGTACGCGCGCGGTAATGCTGGCGGCCGTGCCATCGGCGCTTACGCCCAGGTCGGCGGCGCCCCAGGTCGGGATCTCGACCTTGGCGACTTTTTTGATGCGCAGCAGCGAGGGATAGCGCGGCTCGTTGATGTCTTTCACCACGGTTGCCACCACCGGCAGCCCGGCCTCGACCGTCTCGATCTGCTCTTCCAGGTGGCGCTCGACCACGATCTTCTTGGCGCTATCGCTGATGTCGAGGAACTTGCCGACATACGTCAGCTGCGCCCAGCCGAGCGCGCGCGCCAGCGCCGGGCCAAACGCCCCGCTCTCGTCGTCGGTCGAGTTGCGGCCGGCGATCACCAGATCGACATCGCCGAGCTTCTTGATCGCCGCGGCGACAGCCTTGGCGGCGCCCAGCACGTCGAGCTTGGCGAACGAGGGATCGTTCAGCAGCAGCGAGTCGGTGGCGCCCATGGCCAGGGCGCGGCGGATCTGATCTTTCCACTCGTCGGGGCCGAGCGAAAGCACGGTGACTTTGCCGCCGAGCTTCTCGTTCCACTGGAGCGCCTCTTCGACGGCATACTCGTCGAACAGATTCATGATCTGCTCGATGCCTTCGGCGTTGATGCTCAGGTCGGCGTTGATCTTCACCGAGTTATCACGCGGAACCTGTTTCATACATACGACGATATGCATTGACACTCTCCTATCGAAATCAAGGGGTATAACGCGCTGCATTGTAGCATACGCCCCGCGCCCCATTAAGATCGAATTGACAACTGTACTGTGCATGTCGGCAACTCAGCCGCACAGATCGTGGCGTTTACTCCCACTCGGCGGGATCGTAGGCCGGCAGCTCGCGGCGCAGCGGCTTGTTCTCGCGATTGCCAAGCGCGAAGTCGGCCTGGAGCAGCTCTTGCAGCTCGCGCGTGCCCTCGTAGATGATCGCGCCGCGGGCGTTGCGCAGGTAGCGCTCGACCGGGTACTCGTCGGAGTAGCCATACGCGCCGTGCACCTGTATCGCGTCGTCGGCGGCCTCGAAGCTGCTGACGGTGGCGTGCCACTTGGCCAGGGTGGTTTCGCGGGTGTTGCGGCGGCCTTGGTTCTTCATCCAGCCGGCGCGGTACACCAGCAGGCGGCTGGTGTCGAGCTTGCGCACCATGTGGCTGAGCATGCGCTTCACCAGCTGGTGATCGGCGATCGGCACGCCGAACGTCTGGCGCTCGACGGCGTACTTGAGGCTGGCCTCGAGGCTGGCCTGGATCAGGCCGGTGGCGCCGGCAGCTACAGTGTAGCGGCCGTTGTCGAGCGCGGCCATGGCGATCTTGAAGCCCTCGCCCTCCTCGCCCAGCAGGTTGGCCGCCGGGACGCGCACGTCCTGCAGCACCACCGAGCCGGTGTTGCCGGCGCGCACGCCTAGCTTGCCGTGGATCGGGTGGCTGCTGACGCCCGCAAACGCGCGCTCGACGATGAAGCACGAGATGCCGCGGTTGCCCTTGGAGGTGTCGGTCTTGGCGAACACCAGAAAGTGGTCGGCAATATCGGCCAGGCTGATCCAGGTCTTCTCGCCATTCAGGATGTAGTCGTCGCCGTCGCGGCGCGCGGTGGCAAGCATCGCGCCGGCGTCGGTGCCGCTGTTCGGCTCGGTGAGGCAGTAGCCCGCGAACTTGGTGCCCTGCGCCTGTGGCGCAAGGTACTTCTGCTTCTGCTCTTCGCTGCCCCACTGCAGAAGCGAGAGCGAGTTCAGGCCGGTGTGCACGCTCAGCACCACGCGCAGCGCGCTATCGATGCGCTCGAGCTCTTCGCACACTACCGCCAGCGCCAGGTAGTCCATGCCGGCGCCGCCGTACTTCGCCGGGATGCAGATGCCGAGGAAGCCCAGCGCGCCCATCTTCTGCAGCAGCGGCCGGATGTGTGGGCGCGCCTCGGGGCCTTCGGCCTGCGCGCCGCTGCGATCCCACTCGCGGATGTACGGCGCCACCTCTTTCTCGGCGAACTCGCGCACGCTCTTGCGCAGCAGCTCGTGCTCTTCGCCCAGAAACATGTCGTAGTTGGCGGTGAAGTCCATAGCCACTCCTTATCGATGCGGGTTACAGGTTTACAGGTTCGCGGTTGCAGTATATGTTGCGCGCCTAGGCATTGCGCCGAATTTGTGCCTTTCTGGCTAGTTGAAACGTATTGGCGCTAGCCGCGCGCAGCGGCGTAGCCCAGCGCACGCGAGATCCGATCGGCGGTGGCCACGACGGCGGGCGCCAGCTCGCGCTCGAGGCGCGCGCGGCTGATGGTGGCCGCTGGCCCCGAGGCGTTGATCGCCGCCAC
>CALLYN010000756.1 GCA_937858455.1 uncultured Kouleothrix sp. | reverse complement strand
TCCATCGTCTCGCGGTCGAACAGATCGGTGTTGTACTCAAGCGAACCGATAATGCCCGTCGGCGTATCCCGCATAAACAGAGACAGGTCATACATCGCCCCAGTGGAGGCCAACTCGAACATTGAACTGAGCGGCGTGTTCTGCAAGGCGAAGACCACTTGGAAGATGGGCGAGTTGGCGAGACTTCTCTGCGGGCGGAGCGCCTCGACCAGCTTTTCGAAAGGCAGATCCTGATGCGACTGGACCGCGAGCAAGACTTCGCGCAAGTGGCCCACCAGCTTCCGTCCGCTGGCGGCAGGGGCGACCTGGACGCGCACCGGCAGCGTGCTGACGAACAGTCCGACCACTTGCTCGAGCGCCGAAGTCGCGCGATTCGCAAACGGCGACCCAACAACCACGTCGTTGTGGCCGGCATAGCGCGCGAGAATCACACCAAAAACGGCGAGTAGGACAGGATATAGCGTCGATCGTTCCTGGCGCGCGAATGCACGCAATGCTTCCGAAATCTCTTGCGAGAGCACCACATTGATGACGGCACCGTTATGGGTCTGCCGAGCCGGACGCGGCCGATCGATCGGCAGAACACCGACGTCCCGGTGGTCGCCGAGGCGGGTCCTTGTGGCGCGACGCTGCCGAGCCCAGCCGCGGCACACGTAGCGGCACATGCTGGAACCCCCATGAACAATGTCTGTCCTTTTTGTGGCGCGCCGGTGAATCAACGCTCACGCTTCTGCCCGGCGTGCGGCCGTCCGCTGGCCGCGCGCAGCGCCACCCCCGAGGCCGAGCCGCCATTCGAGGTAGCGCTGCACGCCCCCAAGCGCGTGACGCTCAACGGCGAGTCGCTGAATCTACGCGAGCTGATAAACGTGGTAGAATCAGGCGTACACTGGTGGCAAGAAAAGCTGAGCAGCGCCGATCTCAGCACGCGCGAGCGCGCCGCCGAGGCGATCGAGGAGCTGTCGCAGGTGCTGCACAGCCTCTCGAAGCAGCTCGCGCAGGGCCGCGAGACCATTCGCATCACCACGCGGCTGCCGGCGCTGCGCTCGTACGAGATTGGCTGCCCGCGCTGCGGGCGCGGCAACCGGGCCGGGGCGAAATATTGCCTGGGCTGCGGTGCACCGCTCGGCGGCCAGGCCCAACAAGAAACAGCGACGGTGACACCGATGCCGCTGCGCTTCTCGATCGCGGCGCGCACCGACCAGGGGCGCGTGCGTAAAAACAACCAGGATTCGATCTACACCGGCAGCATCAAGCTGCGCGGCAGCAGCGCGCGCCTCTGCCTGGTGGCCGATGGTATGGGCGGCGCCAAGGCCGGCGAGCACGCCAGCCGGATCGCGGCCGAGGTCACGCGCGCGCAGATCCAGCACGACCTCGACGGCCAGTCGCCGCCCGACGACAGCGCCTGGCAGAATCTGCTGCGCAACGCCGCCAAGGCCGCCAACAGCCGCGTCTACGCCGAGTCGCGCGCCGACGACGACCGCCAGGGCATGGGCACAACGCTGACGATCGCGCTGATCGTCGGCGACCGGCTGCACGTAGCCTCGGTGGGCGACTCGCGCGCCTACCTGCTGAACGCCGGCGGCGTCACCGCCGACGGCGCCACCACCGCGCAGCTCACCTCGGATCACAGCCTGGTGGCGCGGCTGGTCGATATCGGCCAGATCACCGCCGAGCAGGCGCGCACCCACCCACAGCGCAATTTGCTCTACCGCTCGATCGGCACCGACCCGTCGGTCGAGGTCGATACGCTCTCCGAGCAGCTCGAGCCCGGCGACGTGGTGCTGCTGTGCTCGGATGGCCTGTTCAACCACGTGCGCGACGAAGAGCTGGCGCAGATCGCGCTTGAGCAGGCCGACCCCGACCGCGCCTGCGAGCGGCTGGTGGCCCTCGCCAACGAGCGCGGCGGGCGCGACAATATCAGCGTGGTGATTGTGCGGGTAGGGGGGTAGCCGTGCCTATCTGCCCCGCCTGCGGCGCCATCAACCGGCCAGATGCGCGCTTCTGCCTCCAGTGCGCAACGCCGCTGCCCCCAAAGGGCGGCCCGTCGTCCGACGACACGGCGTGGCTGGCTGCAACTCTCGCGCGCGGCGCGGCGTCTCCATCGGAGGCGGCCGCCACGGCGGCCAAGCCACGCGCCGATGTTATTAAAGGAGTTCTCATGGAGCCCACCCAGCCGCCAACCCTCGGCCAGCCGAATGGGCTGTTCGCGGGCCGCTACGAGATCGCCGCGCAGCAGGGCGATCAGGTCGAGGTGATCGACCGGCAGCCCTGGAAGCGCTGCTGGGCGTGCGGGGCAACGTCGAACGACCCCGGCGAGCTGTTCTGCACCGAGTGCGGCGCCAACCTCGACGGCCGCCGCTACACCGGCCAGCTGATCAGCGGCGCGCCGACCGGCCTGGCGCTGGTGACGAGCATCACCGACGCGGCTACCCGCGATGTGCTGCCGCCGATCTGGGATCAGGCTCACGCCGGCGACGACGCCAACCCCGCGACGCTGACGGTTGTGGCCGACACCGGCCGCGCCCCGGTGAGCGTGCCGCTCGAGGAGCTCTACGCGCTGTATGTCGGCCGCGGGCTGGCGTACTTGCTCGACCGGCTGCATAAGGCCGGCCTGGCGCTCGGGCCAGTGAATGTCAAAGATGTCGAGCTGACCGCCGCCGAGACGCCGCGCCTGCGCAACGCGCCTGGCCTGCACCAGCTTGGCGCCAACGCCGCCGCCGAGCAGGCCGCCGACATGCGCGCCATGGCCGGGCTGCTCGAGTCGCTCACCGCCACCGAGCGCAAGACGCGCCGGCTCAACGAAGAAAGCGTCACCGAGATCATCGAGAGCCCCGGCCTCGTCGATGTGCTGCGCGAGCTGCGCACCGGCGGCATCGCCGACGCCGCCGCGCTGGCCGAGCGGCTCGACGACCTGATCGCCGAGCGCACCCAGCCGCGCCCGCTCTGGACGCGGATCGGCGCCGCGTCGCACGCCGGCATGGTGCGCGAGCTCGACGAAGACAGCCTGCTGGCGCTCGACCTGCGCACCGTGCAGAACAGCAACGGCCGCTCGTGGGGCCTGTTCATCGTCGCCGACGGCATGGGCGGCCACGCGGCCGGCGAGGTCGCCAGCGGCCTGGCGATCCGCGGCGCCGCCGAGGTGGTGCTCAGCGCCTACCTCACGCCAACGCTCGACGCCGACGCGCCCTACGACGAAGCTCAGCTCAGGGATATCGTCTATAAGGCGATCAAGCAGGGCAACCAGTATGTGCTGAACGAGGCGCGCGCGCGCGGCAACGACATGGGCACCACCATCACCATGGCGCTCACCGCCGGCGACCGCGCGGTGATCGGCAATGTTGGCGATAGCCGCACCTACCTGGTGCGCGACGGCCAGCTGCGGCGCATTAGCAAGGATCACTCGCTGGTGATGCGCCTGGTCGATCTCGGGCAGATCTCCGAGGACGATATCTACACCCACCCGCAGCGCAACGCGGTGCTGCGCTCGCTCGGCGACAAGCCCGACGTCGAGATCGATCTGTTCTCGCTGCGGCTCAAGCCCGGCGACGCGCTGTTCCTCTGCTGCGACGGCCAGTGGGAGATGACCCACGACCCGCAGATGATCGATATCATCCGCAGGCACGACGACCCGCAGGAAGCCTGCAATGCGCTGATCGCCGCCGGCAATGCCAACGGCGGGGAGGATAATATTACCTCGGTGCTGGTTCGCTTTGAAGCCTACGGAGAGTAGCCTGCCGGCGCCGGGCAGGACGCGCGATGGCGACCACTGCCGACTGCCGGCGGCCGACTGCAACGATGCGCTGCCCAACATGCCAACACGATAACCCAGCAGGCCAGCCGTTCTGCGCCGAGTGTGGCCGCCGGCTCGCGGGCACGCCCGCCGATGCCTCCGCGCCGGCCACTGGCCAGCTGCCGCACGAGACGGTGCTGCAAGATCGCTACGTGATCACCGCGCGCCTCGGCGAGGGCGGCATGGGCGCGGTGTATCGCGCGTCCGATCGGCGGCTGAGCACCGTCACATGGGCGCTGAAGGAGATGAGCCAGTCGGCGATCACCGGCCCGCTCGAGCGCCAGCAGGCCCGCGAGGCGTTCCGCCACGAGGCCGAGATGCTCGCCGGGCTGAACCACCCGAACCTGCCGCGCGTCACCGACCATTTCGAGCAGGACGGCAAGGCCTACCTGGTGATGGAGTATGTGCCAGGCGAGACGCTGCTGAGCGTTCTGATGCGCGAGGGGCTGCCGCAGCCGCCCGCGCGCGTGTTTGCGTGGCTGCGCCAGCTCTGCGATGTGCTCGAGTATCTGCACGCCCAGCAGCCGCCGATCATCTTCCGCGATCTTAAGCCCGCGAATATTATGCTGACGCCGAGCGGCCAGATCAAGCTGATCGATTTCGGCATCGCGCGCCTGTTCAAGCCTGGCCAGGCCCACGATACCCAGGCGTTCGGCACGGTGGGCTACAGCGCGCCCGAGCAGTACGGCCGCGTCCAGACCGATGGCCGCTCGGATGTGTACGCGCTCGGCGTGCTTGCGCACCAGCTGCTCACCGGCCACGACCCGACGCTCACGCCATTCCGGCTGCCGGCCGCGCGCAGCCTCAACCCAACGCTGCCGCTGCCGCTCTCCGACGCGCTGGCGCGCGCGACCGACAGCGACCCGGACCGGCGCTTCGCCAGCATCGGCGCGTTTCGCGAGGCACTGCTGGGCGCGGCGTCAGCGCCGCAAGCCCAGGCGCTTGCCCCCGAGCTTAGCCTGTCGCGCCCGGCCTCCGAGCCGTACATCCAGGCCGGAACGCGGCCGCTGGGGCAGCCGCAGGCGCAGGCGATCTCAACCGGGCTGGCGAATGGCAGCCGCTGGGTGGGGATTGTCAGCGCGTCGCTGATGGGCCTGGCCGCGCTGATGGTTGGCGGGGCCAGCCTTGCCGGCAGCGCCGGCGGAGCGCTCGCGGGGTTTGGCTATATCCTGGCGTTTGGGCCGCTGATCAGCGGGCCGGTCGGCCTGATATTGGGCATACTCGCGCTGGTGCAGCCCAACACCGCCAGCACCCTGAGCGGCCGGCGCCACGCTATCGTTGGTATTGCCACCGGGCTGGCGACGCTGCTGCTGTGCTGCGCTATTGGCGTCCTCGCCGGCACCTCGAGCGTGGCCGGTGGCGAATAAATTGCTGACGCGCTGCAACATAGCGCGGCCGGCCGACGTAGATCCCGCAAGTAGGCTTTCTGCCGCCGCATGTGAGGAGATAAAAGAATGGCCGATAGTGTTTCGCTACAGTGTACCTGGGGCCGCACGCCCTTGCCGGCCGGCGCCAGCCCGCAGGCAGCCTACCTGCTGGTCGAAGCTGTGCCAAACGCCGCCAGCGAGCGCGTGCCGCTGAACTTCTGCCTGGTGCTCGATCGCTCGGGCTCGATGCAAGGCGCCAAGCTGGCAGCCATGAAAGACGCCACCAAGCGCGTGATCGACACGCTCACGCCGCAAGATATCGTCTCGATCGTGCTATTCGACGACACCGTGCAGGTGCTCGCGCCCGCCACCGCCGCTGGCGACAAGGCCGCGCTTCAGGCGCTCGTCGACTCGATCGAGGAGGCCGGCGGCACCGCTATGTCGGGCGGGCTGCGCGCCGGCCAGGCCGAGCTGCGCAAAAACACCACGCCCGACCGCGTGGGCGCGCTGCTGCTGCTGACCGATGGCCAGACCTGGGGCGACGAAGACAGCTGCCGCACGCTTGCCGGCGAGCTGGCCCAGGCCGGTGTACGCATCACCGCGCTGGGCCTGGGCGCCGAGTGGAACGAAAAGCTGCTCGACGACCTGGCCGAGGCGACTGGTGGCACATCCGACTACATCGCCGAGCCGGCGCAGATCACCACGTTCTTCCAGCGCGCCGTGCGCGCCGCGCAGGGCACGGTGGCGCAAGACGCCCGGCTGCTGCTGCGGCTGGCGCGCGACATCACGCCGCGCGCGGTGTATCGCACCACGCCGGTGATCGCCAACCTGGGCTACCAGCCGATCGGCCAGAACGAGGTGGCGGTCAAAATCGGCAGCCTCGAGGCCAGCACGCCCGCCAGCGTCGTGATCGACCTGCTGGTGCCGGCGCGCGCGGCCGGGTCGTTCCGCATCGCGCAGGCCGAGCTGCACTACACGCCGCTGGGCGGCAGCGAGCAGATCATCAAGCAGGACGTGCTGCTCGAGTTCAGCGCCGACGCCAATGCGCCGAAGTTCGACCCGCGCGTGATGAACTTGGTCGAGAAGGTGACGGCATTCAAGCTGCAAACCAGGGCGCTGTCCGAGGCCGAGGCCGGCAACGTGGCAGGCGCGACGCAGAAGCTGCGCGCCGCGGCCACACGCCTGCTCGACCTAGGCGAGCTGGACCTGGCGCAGAAGGCCCAGCAGCAAGCCGAGCAGCTCGAGCAAGGCCAGGGCATGAGCGCCGAGAGCCAGAAAGAGCTGCGCTACGCCACGCGCCGGCTCACACAAAAGCTAGAAGAATAAGTTTTGCGCGCGAGTTTTGACAGATAGTTTGACAGGCGCTATATAATTCAAAAC
The DNA here is from genome assembly GCA_937858455.1 of uncultured Kouleothrix sp. Classification (GTDB taxonomy): domain Bacteria; phylum Chloroflexota; class Chloroflexia; order Chloroflexales; family Roseiflexaceae; genus Kouleothrix. The sequence goes on along the minus strand of CALLYN010000756.1, from coordinate 476 downwards.
TCACGCGCAAAACGCAGAACGTTTGATATGAAGGAGCAATCATGAAGTGTCCAACATGCGGGGCTGAAAACGAGGCAGGCAACCGATTCTGCGAGCAGTGCGGCTCGCGGCTCGACATCGCCGCGGCGGCGGCGCCGCCGCCAGCCGTTGCACCGCCGGCCGCCACAAGCGGCACATGCCCCTCGTGTGGGGCTACCGTGCTGCCGGGCGAAGCGTTCTGCGACGAATGTGGCGCGTCGCTCAGCAGTGCCGCGCCCGTGGCAGCTGCGGTGCCGATCAGCGATGTGCCGACCGTGGCGGCGCCGCAGTCGCCCGATGCCGCCACCGACGGCAAGAATGTGACGTGCCCGTCGTGCGGCCACCAGAACTTGCCCGGCGACCGCTTCTGCGATAACTGCGGCGCCGCGCTCGACCAGCCGGCCGCCAGCACGCCAGCGCCACAGCCCGCCAAGCCGGCGGCGCCGCCCACGCCAGAC
>CALLYN010000755.1 GCA_937858455.1 uncultured Kouleothrix sp. | reverse complement strand
GGGGCGCCGGCACGCGCCGCCACTGGCGGAACGCCTCGGCGGCGACGGCGCATGCGGCCGCGGCCTCGTCGCGCGTCGACATCGGCGTCTCGCCCAGCACGTCGCGGGTGTCGGCCGGGTTGATGTTTGGCACGCGCTTTTTCGAGCTCGAGGTGGTCCACTCGCCGCCAATATAGTTTTGGTATGTTTTCATTTGTCCTCCTCTGTGAGGTGTTGTTGGCGCAATTGGCTGCGGCCCCGCCCGCAGGCCGCTGCGGCAGAGCGGTGCTGCTCATAATTTACACAAGCTACGCGGTGCGGGTTCGGGGGCGGCAAAGCCGCCCGCGAAAACTTCCTTTTTGGCAGGTCGCGGCTACGGCGGTGGCCGCGACCTGCCAAAAAGAGTGATTTTGGAGGGCTTGCGCCCTCCAAACCTCCCACGTGGGAGAACACTGCGTAACTCCTGTACTTTAGGGCTTGCTTGGCGCGCACTGCCGCAGGCTGGGCGTTCCGCGCGGCAAAACCGCAGACACGACGATGGCAGAGTACCATGCTGCCGCAGGCGAACGGCAGCGCCGCGCGCGAGAGCTAGGCGACCGCCTGATCCACAATGTCGAGCCCGCGGTCGATGATCGCCAGGCCTTCGCGCAGCTGCTGCTCGGTGATGCACAGCGGCGGGTTGACGAAGAAGGTGTTCCAGCGCACGAACGTGAACAGGCCATTCTCGCGCAGGAATGCGTTGAAGGCCGGCATAGGGCCAAGCTCGCTGGGCTTGGGGTTGTAGGGCGTCAGCGGCTCGCGCGTGTCGCGGTTTTTCACCAGCTCAACCAGGCTGAACAAGCCGATCGCGCGCGTATCGCCAACGCTGGGGTGCTTTTCTTTCAGCCTGGCTAGCTCGACCTTCAGAATTTCGCCCATGGCGCGGGCGTTTTCGATCAGCTTGTCTTCTTTGTAGATATTGATGCACGCGACGCCGGCCGCGCAGCCCACCGAGTGCGCGTTATACGTCAGCCCGGCGTAGAGCGGGTGATCCTCGAAAAACTCGGCGATCGTGTCGGTGACCATGGTCGCGCCCAGCGGCACGTAGGCCGATGTCAGACCCTTGGCCAGGGTCATGATATCGGGCGTGACGCCCCAGTGATCGACCGCGAACCACTCGCCGGTGCGGCCGAATCCGCTCATCACCTCGTCGCAGATCAGCAGGATGCCGTACTTATCGCACAGCGCGCGCAGGCCGTGGATGTAGCCGGCCGAGGGGATCAGGATGCCGTTGGTGCCTACCACGGTCTCGATGATCATGGCGGCGATCGTGTGCGGCCCCTCGAACTGAATAATATCCTCGGTGGCGTTCAGCACCGACGCGGTGTACTCGGCGTCGTCGAGCGCCTTGCCGGCGCGGTAGGGGTAGAAATCGGGGATGCGCACTACGCCGGGGATGCCCGGCTCGGCAGCCCAGCGCCGCGGGTCGCCGGTGAGCGTGATCGCGCCGGCGGTGGCGCCGTGGTAGGCGCGGTAGCGCACGAGGATCTTATGGCGGCCGCTGTACATGCGCGCGATCTTGACCGCGTTCTCGTTGGCTTCGGCGCCGCCGTTTGTGAAAAACGCTTTGCTCAGGTTGCCGGGCGTGATCTCGTTGAGCAGCCGGCCCAGCTCGGCGCGCGGCGCGGTGGTGGCCACGGTTGGCGCGATATAGGCGACCTTCTGCATCTGCGCGGTCACCGCGTCGATCACGCGCGCGTCGCCGTGGCCGATATTGACGCACATGAGCTGCGAGTTGAAGTCCATGTAGCGCTTGCCGTCGGCGTCCCACATGTAGATGCCCTTGGCGCGGTCGATCACCAGCGGCTTCATGGCCTTCTGCGCCGTCCACTCATACAGCGTGGTGTCGCGCGAGATGTCGAGGATCTCCTGGCGGGATAGCTCGGTTGCCGTCATTGGTCGTGTTCTTTCTTTTATGTATAGAGCGAGCATCCACAGATGGCGCACATGCACAGAAGATGATCGTGCCTACGCCAACGAATCGGTGTGGATTGTACAGCCTCTATCTGATCGCTCTATGAGGTTTTGCGACGACATTGTGGTGCTGGTGCGCCGGCGGAGCCGGCGCACCAGCATCGTAGTAAGTTTCCCCGCCCCGCGAGGGAGGGGCAGGGGTGCACCAAAATAAGCAGGCGCCAGCCTAGATCTTGAAGCGATTGCGCCGCACGAACTTGCCTGCGCCCTGCTCGCCCTTCCACTCGCCGTCCTGCACCAGCACGCGCCCGCGCGAGAGCACCACGCTGGGCAGGCCCGTCACCTCCATGCCCTCGTACAGGTTGTAGTCGGTGCGCTGGTGCTGCTTGGCGGCGGTGATCGTGTAGCTGGCGTTGGGATCCCACACCACCACGTCGGCGTCGGCGCCCGGCGCGATCGTGCCCTTCTGCGGGTAGCAGCCGAACAGCTTGGCCGGGTTGGTGCAGCACAGCTCAACCCAGCGGTTGAGCGAGAAGCGGCCGCCGCGCACGCCGGCAGTGTACAGCACCATCATGCGATCCTCGATGCCGGGGCAGCCGTTGGGGATCTTGGCGAAGTTGCCGATGCCCAGCTCTTTGCCGGGGGTGCGGCCATCCTTGCCGCCCTCGAACCAGAACGGGCAGTGGTCGGTGCTGATCACCTGCAGCGCGTTGCTGGCCACCGCGCCCCACAGGGCCTGCTGGTCGTGAACCTCGCGGTAGGGCGGCGAGCAGACCCACTTGGCGCCCTCGAAGCCGGGTCGCGCCAGGTCGTCTTTGGTGAAGAAGAAGTACTGCGTGCACGTCTCGCCGAAAATCTGGCGGCTGCGGCCGCGCGCGCGCGCGCTCTGGATCGCCTCCATCGCGCCGGCGTTGGTGACGTGCACCACGTACAGCGGGCTGCCGGCCACCTCGGCCAGGCGGATGGCGCGCTCGGTGGCCTCGGCCTCAAGCTCGGGCGGGCGGGTGAGCGCGTGGTATTTTGGCTCCAGGTTGCCGGCGGCGATCGCCTCGTTCACCAGAATATCGATCGCATCGCCGTTCTCGGCGTGCACCATGATCAGCAGGCCGTGCTCGGCCGCCTGCTGCATCGCGCGGAACAGCGTCGCGTCGTCGACCATGAGCGCGCCCTTGTAGGCCATAAACAGCTTCAGGCTGGTGACGCCGTAGTCGGGGCACTGCTTGATCTCGTCCATCACGCTGTCGGGCAGGTCGGTGATCGCCACGTGGAAGCCGTAGTCGACGGCGGCCTTGCCGTTGGCCTTGCCGTGCCAGATGTCGAGCGTCTCGCGCAGCGTGGCGCCCTTGGGCTGGATGGCGAAGTCGATATGCATGGTCGTGCCGCCGAAGGCCGCGGCCCTGTGGCCGGTGAAGAAGTCGTCGGACGACACCGTGCCGCCAAAGGGCATGTCGAGGTGGGTGTGCACGTCGATGCCGCCGGGGATCACATACTTGCCGCTGGCGTCGATCGTGGTGTCGCCGCTAAGCCCGTGGCCGACGGTGGCGATCTGCTCACCCTCGATCAGCACGTCGGCCTGGTAGGTGTCGCTGGCGGTGACGATCGTACCGCCTTTAATGACTGTGCTCATTGTTTCCTCCTCGAATTGCGGATTATACACTGGAGATTGGAGATTGCGGCCTAGCCGAGGCGCAACCTGCAATCTGCAATCTACAATCAAATCACCCGGTGAACTACTCGCTCGAAAACAGGCTGTGCGCGGCGCGCTCGAAGGCCGCCAGCGCGGCATGGTTCCACAGCACAAAGCGCACCAGCCCAAGCACGACGCCCTGCGCCAGAAAGGCTTGTACAGCGCCGAGCGCGACCGGCGCGGCCTCGGCCAGCGGGTAGCCATACGCGCCCGTGCTGATCGACGGGAAGGCGACGCTGCGCAGGCCGTGGGCGGCCGCCAGCACCAGGCTGCTGCGATACGCGCTCGCGAGCAGCGCGGCATCCTGCGGCCGCCCGTGGTATACCGGGCCGACCGTGTGGATGACATAGCGCGCCCGCAGCCGGTAGCCCCTGGTGATGCGCGCCTCGCCGGTGGGGCAGCCGCCCAGCGTGCGGCACTCGGCCAGCAGCTCGGGGCCGGCCGCGCGGTGGATCGCGCCATCGACGCCGCCGCCGCCCAGCAGCGAGCTATTTGCGGCATTCACGATCGCGTCGACGTCCTGCTCGACGATGTCGCCCTGTACCAGCTCGAGAGCACAAGAATGCACGGCAAAGCGCATGGCTGGGCTCCTTGCCTACTGCGCAGCGTGCGCAAACTCCGGCACGATCTCGTTTCCGTACACCGCAAGCGTCGCTTCCTCGTCGCCGCTCATCAGGTAGATGTTGAACTGATCCACGCCCGCGTCGGCCAGCTCGCGCAGCTTGCGGCGGTGGTCGTCGGCGGTGCCGACAATGCAGAAGCGGTCGGTGACTTCATCCGACACGAACTCGGCGTTGCTGCTGCCGACCTCGGCGTGGTGCAAGTAGTTGTAGCCCTGGCGATCGCGCACATACGTCGTCAGCTCGGGCGGCAGGTCGGCCGGGTCGTAGCGGTTGATCAGATCCATCACGTGGTTCGACACCAGCGCCGGGAACCAGCGCACGTGCTCGCGCGCCTCGGCCAGGTTGTCCGAAACCCACACCGGCGCGGCGGCCATCACCTTGATGCTCTGAGGGTCGCGGCCGGCCTGGCGTGCGCCCTCGTGCACGAACTGCAGGCACCACTTGATCAGGTTCGGGTCGGCGAACTGCAGGATCACGCCATCGGCCACGCGGCCGGTCAGGTTCAGCGCCTTGGGGCCGTAGCCGGCGATCCACACCGGCAGGCTGCCGCCGGCCCAGTCGAGGCGGATCTGCTCGCCGTCGTAGTCGGTAGCGCGGCCTTCGGCCAGGTCTTTGATGATCCGCACGGCCTGCTCGAGGTTCGCCAGGGTGGTGGGCTTTTTGCCAAGCACGCGCCGCGCGCTATCGCCACGCCCGATGCCCAGGTCCATGCGCCCGCCCGACACCACGTTCAGCGTAGCCAGCGTGCTAGCGGTGACGCTCGGGTCGCGCGTGGCCGGGTTGGTCACGCAGGTGCCCAGGCGCATGCGCGTGGTGCCGAGCGCGATCATCGTCAGCAGCGGGTAGGGATCGAGCCAGAGCACGTGCGAGTCGAACAGCCAGCCATAGCCGAAGCCGGCCGCCTCGGCCTGCTGCGCCAGCGCCACCGCGCGGCCAGGCGTCATGTCGGGCTTGAGGGTGATGCCAAAGTCCATACGCTTCTCCAGTCGGCAGTAAGCAGTAGGCAGTAAGCAGTAGGCATATATGCCTACTGCTTACTGCCTACTGCCTACCGCACAGGCGCTGCTACTACTTGCTCGTCGCCATATCCCAGATCTCGTGCGTGTAGGCTGCGTCTTCGGCGGGCTTCTTGATCACGCCGAACTTGAGCGCCGTCTCGGCGCCGCGCTTGAACAGATCCGGCTCCATGTAGCCGATCTTCGCGGCCTTATCGACTGGGTCGCCCCACACCAGCTTGTTGACCTCGACCATCTGCCACTTCTGGGCCTCTTTGGTCATCACGCCCGAGGCGTCGTTCTTGAGCACAATATCGACGCACGCGTCGACGTTGTCGCGGCAGTACTCCCAGCCCTTGAACGAGGCCCGCAGGAAGCGCGCGGCGATGTCCTTGTTCTTGGGATCTTTGCCGAGCCACTCCTGGCTGGTGAAGATGCCGTCCTCGGGCATCGCGGTGCCCTCTTTGTTGTAGTCGATGATGTTCAGCTCGTCGATCTTGTGGCCGGCGCTGAGCACCTGGTACAGCTCGTTGTAGGTCATGGCTGCGGCGGCATCGACCTCTTTGTTCAGCAGCAGGTTCATGTCGAACGGCTGCTGCACCAGCGTGATGTCCTTGTCTTTGTCCAGGTTGTACTTGGCCAGCGTCGCCAGCAAGTTGAACTCGTTGCCGAAGAACCACACCGCGACCTTCTTGCCCTTCCAGTCGGCCGGGGTGTTGATGTTGGTGCTCTTCCACGAGAGCTCGCGCATGCCGGCGAACTTGAACACCTGCGCGATGTTCACCAGCGGCGTGCCCTGCTCGCGCACCGACAGCAGGCTGGCCAGCCAGTCGAGGCCGAACTCGGCCTGGCCGCTCGCCACCACCTGCTCGGGGGCAATATCGGGCCCGCCGGGCTTGATCGTCACGTCGAGGTTCTCGGCCTTGTAGAAGCCCTGGTCGAGCGCGGCGTAGTAGCCGGCGAACTGCGCCTGGGCGACCCACTTGAGCTGCAGCGTCACTTTGTCGGGCGTGCCGCTGGCGGCCGGGGCGGCGGTAGGCTCGGGCGCCTTGGTCGGCTCGGCCGGTGCGGCGGTAGGCTCAGGCGCCTTGGTCGGCTCGGCCGGTGCGGCGGTGGG